>CANJPT010000047.1 GCA_947476195.1 Lewinellaceae bacterium
CTAGTGCCGCGCCTGTCCATTAAGGTATGAATTGGGGAGGCAAATTTTTTCTTTATCAAGGCGTGAGAAGGGCGCAATGCGGGACATTTTAACCGACGAACAACGCAGAGAAAGGAAAAATTAGACCGCCATATTCACACCTTAATGGCCGGACGCGGCACTAGAATAGCACACCGACGCGGTGTGCCATTCTAATTTAAACCGGTATGTACAAACACAAGCTATTGTTTATGGATTTCCACGGCCTGAAACAGCTGGCCATTCTTATCCTCAAAAGAAAGCACGTAGTTGCCAGCGGGCTGGTTTACAATGGAATAAGTATTGTCTGAAGAGTGCTCAAAACGTGCTACGATCCGCCCATCAATGCTAAAAAGCCGCATAGAAGCTACTTCTTCTGCATTGGTCAGGGTAAAATAATCTGTGGTTGGATTGGGGTATAGCTTTACGTTGGCCACTGGCAGGTCATTAGTACCTGAAAGCGTATTGTAGGTATAAATTACCGTCAATGTATCCGCGGAATTGTTCTGGTTGGTCAGCTTGAGGTGTACAATCCCTGAACCTGCTTGTCCAGGCGCCGGATCAGATGCGGAATTATAAAAGTGCACTGTAAGTTGGCCAGAAGAATCTTTTTGAAGTTGAAAGGTTTTGGAACTCACCCCTGGAAACCAGCAAGTGACTGGATCACATACTTGTGTCGTGATATTTGGAGTGAGAAAAATTTCATGACGCTCCCATTTTACCGTAATGATGCTATTGGATACGTTTTTAATTTCTCCATGTGCCGGAGAATCATAGGTATCCATCGTGGTTATGGTGTCACAAGGATTGGGGTGTACTTTGTACGCTGATTGTGCATGGGCCACTTGGAAAAGGCCAAGCGCAAAAAAGAGGGCAAAGAGAAGTTTTTTCATAACGGAAATGTCTCGCATTAGCAGGTTCGTGAAATAATTTAAATATTTAAACAAAGGTACACCCAACTGGACTTTGCCCCTACCTAAATTTGCTCCTCGGTACAGTTTTGTATCGAATCGGCCAAAATTAGCAAAATGAATTGGAAAAAATGGTTGCATTCCTGCTTGTTACTTGCCTTTGCAATTCGTCTTTCAGCACAGTTGCCGGATGGTACGGTGGCACCTGATTTTGCAGCGCAAGACATTCAGGGGCAAACGCACCACCTCTACAACCTACTTGACTCAGGCAAAATTGTCATTTTGGAATTTAGTGCTACCTGGTGCCCGCCTTGTTGGGTCTACCATACCAGCCATGCTTTACAAGACCTTTATGCAGCACATGGACCTGCCGGTGATAATAAATTACGAGTCCTTTTTATAGAAGGGGATCCTTCTACCAACCTTAATTGCCTCTATGGGTCTTCAGGCTGCAATGGAGGTTCGGCAGGTAATTTTGTGGAGGGAACGCCGTATCCGATCCTGGATAATTCATCCATTGCAAATGCTTATCAGATTGCCTATTATCCTACACTTTTCGTCATTTGTCCCAACAAAAAAATCTATCAGGTCGATCCGCTGAATGCTGACGGTCTTTGGGAAAAAGCCAATCATTGTCCATTGTCCATGGGAATCAACAACGCTGGAATTTTTCAGTACAAACCGGGCAGCGAACTCCTCGAACTTTGTGGCATTCAAGACCTCGCCCCCAGTTTTGCACTTACCAACCTCGGGAGTGCACCACTTACCTCCGCGACCCTTGAACTAAAATGGAACAATAATACGCTGCAAACCCTCCAATGGGAGGGCAGTTTGCCTACGTATGGAGAAGCCACCATCACTTTTGCAGATCAAAGTATAAGCAATACAGGCATACTGAAAACAACCATTACTAACATCAACAACGGCACAGGGGATGATGATTTTTCAAACAATGTACGAAATGATAATTTTTCCCTTGCCCCACAGTTCAATACCACGCAAGTGCTGCTAAAGATCAGAACCGACAATTATGGCCAAGAGATCTATTGGGAAGTGCATGATGACCTGGGTGTTGTACTTGAACACGGTGGTAATCAGGATGTAGGACCTGCCGGAGGCGGAAACTTTCCACTTGGCACACCCATTGGTCCGGGTAGTTACCCCAGTATGAGCATTATTCGTGACACACTCCAATTACCTGCCATCGGCTGTTATTCGATCCATTTTTCGGATGCTTATGGCGACGGGATTTGCTGCGATTTTGGGACTGGCTACTACAGACTTTATAACCTTGATAATCCTACAACATCCGTTATTTCGGGCGGAGACTTTAAGGAGTATGATCGTCGTGCTTTTGGGGCTGGCAAGCTTTCAGGTACTGCAGATTTGATACAAAATGCGGGTATAGATCTATTTCCTAACCCTGCTTCTGATCTTTTGAATATTGAAATTGAAGCTGCCGTTGATTGCGAGCTTTCTGGTTTGGTCTTCAACTCCCTTGGCCAGGTACAGCACTGTTTTCCTCCTGAAAAAACGGTTCTAGGGGGTAATAGCTGGCAACTGCCTCTTTCTGCCTGGTCGGAAGGCGTCTATTTTTTGCAGATTAACCTGAATGGAAAGGTTATGACCAAAATATTTCTGGTTCAAAGAAATTAGGATCTGGCTATCGGACCTTGTGCACCTCCATCTGCCTGGCAATGTACTTTCCGAGGATATCAAACTCGATGTTCACCTGATCACCGGCTGCGAGTATTCTGAAGTTTGTGTGTTCCCAGGTATAAGGAATAATGGCAACGGAGAACAAATCTTCACCCGGAGATACCACCGTAAGACTTACGCCATTGAGGCAAACGGAGCCTTTGTCCACCAGCAAACCACCCTGTTCCGGACGAAACCGAAAAGTATATTTCCAGGAGCCGCCAGTTTCTGCCACAGCTACACATTTAACTAATTCATCCACATGCCCCTGAACAATATGACCGTCCAGACGCCCGCCTGTGGGCAGGCAGCGTTCCAGATTTAGTAGGGTACCCGGCCGCCATTCACTTAGGTTAGTGCGACTCAACGTTTCCGCTACGGCAGTCACCTGATGCCAGTCAGTCCCAACTTCTACTACGGTGAGACAAACACCATTGTGGCTCACACTCTGATCGATCTTTAATTCCTTCGAAATTGGACTTTCGATACTGAAATGGACGTTAGAGCGGTCTTTTTCTATTGCTTTGACTTTGCCCAGAGATTCTATTATTCCAGTGAACATTTGTTGATGATTGGTAAGTATAAGTAATAATCGATCACCCATAAAGTTCGTAATGGATCTGTTTGCGATCATAACCCAGTTTAACAACCAGATTATCCACAGCTTCGTCAATCATATTACGCCAACCGCAGAGGTAAAAAGTAACATCGGGGTGCGGGCAGGAATATTGCTCCAAATAAATTTGATGGATATGGCCTTTCCTGCCAGGCCAATCCGCTTGCCGGGAAAGCGCTACATCATATTGAAAACCAGGCATTTCGCTGGCAAGTTTTTCAAATTCATCCCGATAAAGAATACCAGTTTCCACCTGTGTTCCGAAAATAAGGTGAAGTTTTCGGTGGGTTTTGCCTGATTTTTGGAGCGCATGGATCATACTGCGAAAAGGGGCGATTCCAGTGCCTGTGCAAATGAAAACGAGGTCCTTTTCAATTTTTTCAGGCAACACAAATCCACCATCCGGGCCTTTAAATTTCAACATAGAACCCTCCTGAATTTCATCAAAAAGGTAGGTTGAACCCAGGCCTTCAGGAGCATTTACGATACAAAGTTCCAGCTGGTTAGAGCCATTGGGGGCATTTGCGATGGAATAACTCCGCCAACGTTGCAGGCGTTTTTCGCCAATAGGCAAATCCAGGGTGATAAATTGCCCAGCTACAAAATCAAAGGATGGAACACCCAGCACTTCAACCTGAAAGTGCCGAACATTTGGGGAAACCAATTCTATTTTTCGGACGATGCCGTCGTGCCAGGTGGTAGGCATTTTATACGTTGATATGGATTTCTGCTTAGGCGCTTGTTCGATTTTTTTGCTCGGGCCCCAAAAGTGTGTTTTCAGGCCCGATAAAAAATTCTCAAATACGCCTACTAAACAGCAAGCGAGGCAAAGAGTTGAAAAACAGCTTCTTCTTCACAATTTAACCCATTTTGCTTTACTTTTTCCGCTCGCAATCACTTTTTCAATAAAGCGCATCCCTCGAACACCATCATGAATGCCCGGAAAATCCGAATGGATCGTGTCGGGAGTACGCCCTTCCTGATGCGCCCGAATGCAGTGTGCGAAGTTTTTGTAGAGATTAGCAAAGGCTTCCAGATATCCTTCCGGATGCCCTGCTGGAATACGAGCAGCCGCTTGTGCCTCTGGATAGATCGGGCCAACACCACCCGTCCGATAGATCTGCATCGGTTTATCAAGCCATTTTACGACCAATGAGTTTGGCTCCATCTGCCGCCATTCCAAACCGCCTTTTTCGCCATACACCCGTATATTCAGATTGTTTTCTTCTCCGGCTGAGATCTGACTGGCATGCAGGATGCCCTTTGCACCGCCTTCGAAACGGAGCAATACATTGCCATCGTCATCGAGCAAACGGCCAGGCACAAAGGTGCTGATGTCTGCGCAGAGCTCGGTGATCTTGAGCCCCGTGATATATTCAGCGAGATTTTCTGCATGTGTGCCGATATCTCCCATCGCCCCGGCGATACCACTTTTGCTGGGGTCAGTGCGCCAGGCAGCTTGCTTTTGACCAGAAGCCTCGAGATGGGTACTCAGCCAACCTTGAGGATATTCTACCACCACTTTTCGGATTTTCCCCAGTTCCCCGTGCCGGATCATCTGACGGGCTTGTTTTACCATGGGGTAGCCAGTGTAGTTGTGGGTCAGTGCAAAAACGCATTCCGACTTGGCTACAATCTTTTCCAGTGCCAGTGCTTCTTTTAGGCTAAAGGCTACGGGCTTGTCGCAGATGACGTGAAAGCCGTTTTCAAGGGCCATTTTGGCCGGCGCAAAATGCACGTGGTTGGGCGTGACGATGCTTACAAACTGCATCCTACGGTCCGGTCGATGGCGTTTTTCGCGCTGTATCATTTCGCGAAAGGTACCGTAACATCGATCAGGTGCTAAGCCAAGATCTGCTCCGGAAGCTTTTGATCTTTCAGGATCACTGCTGAACGCACCACAAACAAGTTCGATCTCGCCATCTAAGGCAGCTGCCATACGGTGTACTGCGCCGATAAAAGCACCCTGGCCACCGCCAACCATTCCCATGCGGAGTTTATGTTTCATGCTAAAAAAATTGTTGCGGCAAACATAGTAAAGCCTTTGACTAAAATTGAACAATTGAATAATATAACGTATATTTATCAGGACAATTCTATAGAAAGATTCAGACCTTTGCACAAAATATTCCTTCCCAACCGATGCGCATAGACGACTCCAAACTCATCCCTTCCATTCACAACTACTGCGACCGATGGTGTGCGTGCTGTGCATTTGTTCAACGCTGCGCAGTGGGCGTAGAAGAACTCGAACGTTGGACCAGCGCGCCGATGACAGATGAAGAAATGTGGGGGACTGTAAGTAATAATTTCAAAGAATCCTTGCGCATGCTTGACGATATGCTTCGCGAAGCAGGGATCGATCCTGCTGAAATTGAAGAGAAGCATGATTCCGACAATGAAAAACTGGAAGAAGAGATCTTTGAACGGGGCCTGGCCTATTTCAAGCTCAGCGATTCATTTTTTAAAAGCAACCAGCAGCTGTTAAAAATACAGGAAATTGAGGCTAAACAAATGGCCGATATGGAGCTGCCCATTGATCTGGAAAATCTCGAGCAAAGTCGGGAGGCTATTGAAATTATCCATCAATATGCTGCGTTCCTCGGCATCAAGGCTCGTCGCGCAGTTTCGGGCATGTCAGATATGCACAACACAGAGCTTTGGGGCAATCCTCCTTACCAAAGCGATGCAAATGGCAGCGCAAAAGCCTGTATTCTTTGTATCGAGCGAAGCTTGGGCGCTTGGGAAATGCTTCGAAAAACCTGGCCTGAAAAAACAGACGAAATCATTGATATGCTCCTGGCACTTAGCCGTTTTCGGAAAGAAATGGAACGACTTTTCCCGGATTGGCAAAAATTTGTACGCCCTGGTTTTGATACTGAAGGAGTGCATCATTTGCCATTGGAAGAAATTTAACCCATGTCCAAAAGCTTCCGTCAGAAGTACGTATTTTAAAAAACAGACGCTTTAATACCTAAAAAAGCCCAATTCTCTCTAAATATGTCCATCCTAAAAGATTCCACCCTTTTACACCGCGAATCGTTCATTAATAACGAATGGATTGCCTCCGATTCCGGCAAAACATTCCCTGTTACGAATCCAGCCACAGGCGAGGAGCTTGCCAGTGTAGCCGATTGCGGGGCAGATGAGACCCGCCGGGCCATTGCCGCCGCTGAAGCCGCCTTGCCTGAGTGGCGGGCCAAAACGGCTACTGCCCGCGCCACCATTTTGCGCAAGTGGCATGATCTGATCCAGGAAAACGTCGAAGATCTCGGCCTGCTCCTGACCCTCGAACAGGGTAAACCTGTGCCGGAAGCCAAAGGGGAGATCCTATTCGGCGCATCGTTTATCGAGTGGTTTGCCGAAGAAGGCAAACGGGCTTATGGCGATATCATTCCGCCGCATTTGCCAGGGATGCGCCTGCTGGTGGTCAAACAACCCATTGGTGTCATTGCCGCTATCACGCCTTGGAACTTCCCTAACGCAATGATTACCCGCAAGGTCGCCCCAGCCCTCGCGGCGGGATGTACCGTGGTCCTGAAACCCTCTGAGGAAACCCCCTTATCGGCATTAGCGTTGGCAGAACTCGCCTTGCGCGCCGGATTTCCTCCAGGCGTACTCAACCTGATAACGGGTATGGACGCCCCAACAATTGGCAAAGTGCTGACCGATAGTCCGGTCGTGCGCAAAGTTTCTTTTACGGGCAGTACAGAAGTAGGTAAACTACTCATGCGTCAAAGTGCCGACACCGTTAAAAAGATTTCGCTCGAACTCGGCGGCAATGCGCCTTTCATAGTATTCGATGATGCCGACCTGGATGCCGCGGTCAGCGGAGCTATCATTGCCAAATACCGGAATGCCGGACAGACCTGCGTGTGCGCCAACCGGATCTTTGTTCAGGATGGTATTTATGAGGCTTTTCTGGAAAAATTTACGGCTGCTGTATTGAAGCAAAAGATAGGTCCTGGAACAGAACAAGGCGTAAACATTGGCCCGCTGATCAATGCAGAAGCACTGGAAAAAGTGCAGCGACTTGTCGGCAATGCCACCCAAAAAGGAGCCAGGATTATGACCGGTGGCAATGCTTTAAAGGGCACTTTTTATGAAGCGACCGTACTCGCCGATGTGACTACAAGCATGGATATCATGCATGAAGAGATCTTTGGCCCGGTAGCCCCGGTTATCCGTTTTTCGGAAGAACAAGCGGTGATCAAAATGGCAAATAATACGCCATACGGGCTGGCCGCTTACTTCTACGGACGCGATATCGGGCGGGTTTTCCGCGTGGCTGAAGCCCTGGAATATGGGATGGTAGGCGTAAATACCGGCTTGATCGCAACCACGCTTGCCCCCTTTGGCGGCGTGAAAGAAAGCGGCATCGGGCGTGAAGGATCGAAGTATGGACTGGAGGATTTTATGGAGGTGAAGTATATCTGTTTGGGGGGGATTTAAAATGCGGATTGCACGGATAGGGTAGATTTTTGCGAATTTTTCCCACGGATTTGAGTAGTCGTGCTTTGGCAGAGTTGTCTTCCTGACCGGGACCTGTCAGGAAGACAACTCACGTTTGGCTGGAAAATGGAAATGCCATACAGGCAAAAAATAAGCCTTGGGAATAGGTTTGGACAAAATTAGGAACTACGTCACCGCACCAACAATGCCTTCTTCAACTCCTCACTCAGATCCCCTTCCACATCATCAGCCACCCGATAGATCATTCCCCAATAGGTCGGTGCTGAGGGAGGACTTAGTTCCGAACTTTCGTCAAAAAAGTGTTTGCCCTGGACAGACTGGCTGATCAGCACCTGCCCGGTATGTTCATCGATCAATTCAAGCAGCACTGTTCCATAGGCGCTGCGGCTTGCATGATAAGTGGTGATGGTAGTCGTTTCGGTTTTGTATTTCACCGTGCGTGAAAGTACATGGCCAGATGAATCTACTTTTTCATCATAGCCGTCTTCGACCTGTTTTGTCTCCGTTCTTTCGGTACTGGAAGTGCTTTCACTGCCCACGTAAAGCGATACGAGCCGGCATTTTGCGCGATAATCAAATTTGGTTCTGGACGCAGTATCGGCGTAAAACACCAGCCAATCGTTTTTGACAAAACCCGGCCCGAGGCTTAAACCCGCCCAAAAGGTGCTCCCATCCGACACCCCATTTTCTACACTCCTTTCAAAAAGTATATGTGCTTTACCTGCCTGATATGCACTGTCTAAAAGTGTATTCGTGTGCTCCCAGTAGAGAAAGTAATTGACTTTCAGGTCCCGTAGCGCGGCGTAGGCATCCCGGGCAGGTTGACGTTGGCCGGTAGCATCTGTGAGTGCCAGCAGATTTTGGGCTTTATCGTATATGTAAGCTGCTGCATTTCTGCGGCTCCCCGCCTGGAGTGCAGCAATACCATTTACCATGGAAAAATGAGGTACATACCCGTTCCGACTTCGGAGCGGCTGAAGCGCAGCCACCTTTTGTTGACGGGTCTGGATCTGGCGATGGATTGCGTTGATCCGGAGCCAGTTTTCAGCATTTTCAGTGAATTCAAGCCCTGCTATTTCGATAGAATCTCGTCTTTGTGCCGATGAAAAAGCATATTCCAGGCCAAGGAGGTCTTCAATACTTTTCCTGTTCTTTTTTTGGCGCCGGAGGTTCGAACTAAAGCCTTCAATAGCTTTATCATAACTACCTTTTTCTGCGAAATATTGGGGCGTATGACAGGCTGACACCAGGATTAGCAGGAGGAAAAAGATGTAAGTTTGTTTCATGGTTTTTATTTTTAAGTAGCAAGTTAAAAGTTTCAAGGGACATGTTTCAAGTGGCAAGTTTCCGGTAACAAAGAATACGTTTACAAGACATGACCAGATTTGCCCTTCTTAAAACTTTTAACTTGAATCTTGCCGCTTGTAACTTTTGACTTGAAACTCCCCACTCAAAGGTTTGTGCAAACGACATGACTTTGCAATGAACGGGGTGTTAAATGAGCCTCAGAATTGCGTTAAATATTTCAAAAACCACTTTTTTTCTTAATACTTCGACTTTTTTGCCACGATTTGCCAAACCCTTATAATCTTTAGCATTCAAAAGCTAAAGGTGGCTACTTTCGCCACTCGTTTTAAGCAGACAAAATTTGTCCAAAATCGAGGCTGTCCACTGCTCTACTTGTTTGTTAAATTAAAAACTTTCCTTCTTTCTAATGTTAAAGAAACTCCTCACTTTATTCTGTGCGCTGATGTTTGTCGGCGTTTCTTTTGCCCAATCGATCTGGAATGACATTCCGGAGAGCGGCATCCCAGCGGTAGGCGAACGTCGCATTCAACCGGCTAAATTCCGTTCCATTCGCATGGATGTTTCGGCCTTGCATGCGGTACTGGCCACGGCACCTGAACGTTTTATGCCGGCAGCAGAGTCTGGCAACTTACCCATTCTGACGCTGCCCTTGCCGGATGGAGGTACGGGCCGTTTCCAATTAGAAGAAACGCCTGTATTTCACCCCGATCTGCAAGCCAAATATCCGCAGATTCGCAGTTATACGGGTCGGGGTATGGACGATCCAACCGCGGTTTTAAAATGTGATCTTACCCCTTGGGGATTCCATGGTATGATCCGTTCAGGAAAGTACAACACGGTTTTTATTGATCCTGCCGTACATGGGAACACCGAATACTATGTCGTTTACAACAAGAAAGATTATCTCCGTAAAAAAGACGACGCAATTTGGACCTGTACCACGGCCAGCCCGGATGGCGCTCAGGAATTGGACCTGGTTAAGCCTTTGACAACAGCACAATTGGCTGAATTCCAAGGGGACACCAAGCTCCGTCGTTACCGTCTCGCGCTGGCTTGTACTGGCGAGTATGCGGCATTTTTTGGCGGTACAAAACCGCTGGTGCTTGCAGCCATGAACACTTCGATGAACCGGGTAAACAGCGTATACGAAACTGATTTTGCTGTGACCATGCAAATGATTGCCAATAATGACCTCATCATTTACCTCAACGCTGCTACCGACCCCTATACTAATAATGACGGAGGGACTATGCTGGGGCAAAACCAGACCACTTGTAACAACGTGATTGGCGTTGGAAACTACGACATGGGCCACGTATTCAGTACCGGTGGTGGTGGTATCGCAGGACTCAACGTAATATGCGGCACAAGTAAAGCCAATGGCGTAACCGGCTCAGGTTCCCCTGTAGGCGATCCATTCGACATCGATTATGTCGTCCACGAGATGGGCCACCAATTTGGTGGAAACCATACGTTCAATCACTGCGGATCTTATAACAACCAGCCTTCAGGGGTAGAGCCTGGAAGTGGCACTACGATCATGGCTTACGCGGGTATCTGCGGTGCTGACGACGTGACCGCTCATAGTGAAGATATCTTCCATGGGTATAGTATCAAGGAGATGGGTGCTTTCATTTACACAGGTGGCGGAAATACCTGTCCTGTAAAGATCTCGACGACCAACCACAACCCGGATGTGAATGGTGGCCCTAACCGAATTATCCCAAAATCAACGCCTTTTGAGCTTACCGCAATTGGCACCGATATAGATGGCGATACCCTTACATATACCTGGGAACAAATCGATCCGGGTAATGCAGTCTCCCCTCCGACGCCTACGTCGGCAGCAGGCCCGCTTTTCCGTTCCTATAAAGGCGGCACCTCACCCACCCGTGTTTTTCCACGGTTACAGGACCTGATCAACAACGTCAATCCGACTTGGGAAGAACTCCCAGGGGTAGCACGCAACATGAATTTTCGGGTGGTAGCCCGGGACAACGACTGGCAAGCAGGATGTACCGATGAAGATGATGTACAGATAACTGTATCAGCTGCTTCCGGGCCATTTGTGGTCACGGTTCCTAATACCAATGTAACCTGGCTTGTTGGTGCACCTGAAAATGTAACCTGGAATGTAGCAAACACAACTGCGGCGCCAGTTTCCTGTGCCAATGTGCGGATCACCCTTTCGACCGATGGTGGTTTTACATACCCTGTGGTTTTGGCGTCCAGTGTCCCGAATAATGGTTCTGCTGCCATCACGGTTCCAAATAATATATCCAGCACCTGTCGGGTACGGGTAGAATCCGTGGGCAATATCTTTTTTGATATTTCAAATACTAATTTCAGGATTCAACTTCCATCTGCGCCAACTTACCTGCTCAATACTTCTGCAAGTAGCCTGAATATTTGCTCGGGTACAAACGGCACTTTCACCACGAACCTAACGTCTATTTCTGGTTTCAATGATGCTGTAACGATGAGTGTGTCTGGCGCTCCCGCCGGAGCAACTGTAGACATTTCTCCCAATCCAGTGATGCCAACCGGAACCGCAACTGTTACAATTTCTGACCTGACCGTTGCCATGGCAGGCAACTATACGCTCATTATAACGGGTGTAGGTGGCACGGTAACTCAAACAGCAAGCGTGGCGCTGACTGTATTGCCAGGCGCTCCAGGCGCAACCGCTACAAGCAGCCCGGCAAACGGCACTTCTGGCATTGCAACTTCAACCTCCCTGAATTGGGCTCCAACAGCTTTTGCAGTTTCCTACCTGGTAGAAGTGGCTACAAGCCCTTCCTTTTCAGCAGGCTCAATCGTTTTTACCCAAATAACGGGCAACGCAAGTGTGTCGGTTAGCGGGCTTCAGATCGAAACGGTGTACTACTGGCGTGTTCGTGCAAACAATGACTGCGGTGATGGTATTTATTCGCTGACAGCAGCTTTCCAAACCGGTAAAAATCTCTGCGGACAGAACTTCAGTAGCACGAATGTACCAAAAGATATTAGTGTCACTGTTGTCGGAACTATTTCGTCCAACTTGGGCGTGCCAACCAACAAACCGATCAACGATGTAAATGTGAGTATGATGATCAACCATACTTACACTGGCGATCTGCTTGCTTATCTAATTTCCCCTGTTGGCGACACCAGCTTACTTTTTGATCAGCCAGGGGTTCCTTCTGATCCATACGGATGCGCTGGCGATAATGCCAATCTTACTTTTGACAGTGAGGGAGGGCAAGACGCAACTATACTGGAGGCTCAATGTAACGGCGTAGCGCCTTCTCTGAGTGGCACATACAAATCCATTGAATCACTCAACACCTACAATGGCCAAAACGCAGCCGGAACCTGGAGACTCCTGATCTCGGATAATTATCCGGATGACGGCGGTGCACTTACCGCATGGAGTCTGTCATTCTGCTTTCCAGAGGTGATTGCTGCAGGGAATCTTTTGGTGAATAGCCCGCTAAGCGTTTACACTAGTCAAAGTGTAGCCCTTGACCAAAGCAATTTAAACCTCGCGATCAGTGGCACTGCCGTGCAGGGTGTATTCGTACTTCTCAGTCTTCCGAATCACGGAACACTGGCTTTAAGCGGTACTCCGCTTGACATTGGCGGCACTTTCACGCAAGCAGATATCAACAGCGGCGCACTGGTTTACACCAATAACGGAGATGGCAACCTTACGGATGCTTTCAACTTCGATGCCATCGATCAGAACAATGACGCATGGGTACATGACGCAGTTTTCAACATCAACATTATCCCCAGCAACCTCGCAGTATCCGCTACAGAAACGGGAAGTGTCCTTTGCAACGGTGGAACAAGTGGCCAGATCACGGTAGCGGCTACAGGACTGAACGGAACCTACACTTACAGCCTGAATGGTGGAGCAAGCCAAAGCAGTAACGTGTTTGTCGGACTCTCTGTTGGGACTTATACCGTGGTGGTAACCGGCCAATTCGGTTTTACCGCTTCTGCCAACCCGATTACACTTACGGCACCGGCTGTTATTGTTGTAAGCACTTCTGTCGTAAGCAATAACATTACGGTAACTGCATCTGGTGGTACGGGCACCTTATCGTATAGCCTCGACGGCATTGCTTTTCAACCTGAAAACGAATTCCTAGACCTGGCAAATGGTATTTATACGGTAACGGTAAGGGATGAAAATGGCTGTATCACTACTGCTGATGCTATTGTGGCTGTAAATTCTTTATTGTTGACCACCAATATTCAACATCAGGTCAGTTGTTCCGGAGGGAATGATGGTGAGATCATCGTGATGGTCGGTGGCGGAGAAATGCCATTTACGTATAGCCTCAATGGCGCTGCGGGCCAGGCCTCTAACGTTTTCAGTGGCCTGACTTCGGGCACTTATACGGTAGTAGTTACGGATAATGTAGGTTTGAGTGCCACGTCTTCAGACCTGGTGCTGAACGACCCGACAGCACTGCTCAGCACTGCCAGCGCACTGCTCAACGTAGTTACTGTGACGGCCTCTGGTGGTACTGGATCTTTGGAATACAGTATTGATGGGATCAATTTTCAAAGTAGCAACCAGTTCCTCAATCAGCCTAACGGTACTTACCTCGTGACGGTCCGCGATGCAAACGGATGTGCCCAAACTACAGAGGTCACTGTTTTTGTAACTCCTTTGTCGGGTAGTCTTCAAACAACGGCAATTCTTTGCTTTGGAGGCACAAGCACACTTGTTGTAGACGCGGCCAATGGAATTTCACCTTATGAATACAGTCTGAATAACGGACCATTCCAAAGTAATAATAGTTTTAGCGGAATAATTGTGGGTAGCTATACCGTCGCAATTCGGGATGCGAGCGGCACGACGCTTCTTCTGGGGCCAACCACGATCGATCAACCAACCCCATTGAATGTTGCTGTGTTCGTATCCGGCAACGATGGAACGCCTATTATTTCAGGCGGCACTTCTCCTTATAACTTCAGCAGTAACGCCCCTAATGCTGATCTGCTGAATTTGTCAAATGGCACTTACGATGTCACTGCCACTGATGCGAACGGCTGCTCTGCTACCACATCATTCACGGTGAATGTAGCGCCACTTAGTCTAAGTTTTGTAACAGGTAATCTGTTGTGCCATGGCGACAATGATGGTTCTGTAACAGCAACGGGCACTGGAGGTATTCCTCCGTATCAATATAGCCTCAATGGATCATCGTTTCAAAGTAACAATGTATTTGGCAACCTTTCGGCAGGGACCTACACCCTGATCGTCCAAGATGCCGAGGGAAATCAAATAGCTCTTCCCGCAACGGTACAGGAGCCGAATGTTCTGAACCTCGTGGCAACGCCAAACAGCAATAAAATTGTAGCATTAGCTTCTGGTGGGACTCCAAACTACCAATATAGCCTGAATGGTGGTACCCCGCAAAACAGCGGTACTTTCAACAACCTGACACCGGGTACTTATACCGTCGTGGCCATCGATGCGAACGGCTGCACAGCCTCTGCTACAAATCTGGTGATCATAAGTGGCACAGTAGAACCTACCGAAGTTTGGGGCCTGGAAGTATCGCCCAATCCAAGCACTGGTTTGTTTGTCCTGACGCTTCAAAACGCACCGGATGCACTTCGCGCAGAGGTCTTTGATGCTACCGGACGTTTGCTTCGGTCGCTGACTTTGCAACCCCAGGGTGGCCAGGTGAGCACTACACTCGATCTTCAGGATCTGCCGCAAGGCACTTACCTGCTCCGAATGAGTGACGGTCAAAATTGGGGCGGTGTACGCCTAAGCAAAACAGGTGGATAATAATTGAGATCCAGCACCCGGTTTTACCGGCCGTGATACAAAATAAAAAATGCCCGGGTAGCCATCAGCTGCGCCGGGCATTTTTTATTGTAATATTTCATGCTTTTAGGACGAGCGCAAATGGTACTTTTGTGGCGCAAAGACCCTGTGCCCTTTGGCATTTGATTCTTAAAAACATTTGATTTTAAAACTACAGCACAACATGTCTAAAGACAACATCGTACAGCCGCAGCCCGCTATCAATATCGAGATCTCGGAAGAAGTGGCTGAAGGAATCTACTCGAACCTTGCCATCATCTCGCATTCTAATGCAGAATTTGTCGTGGACTTTATCCGTCTCATGCCCAACCTTCCAAAAGCCAAGGTAAAATCCCGCATCGTACTCACGCCACAACACGCCAAACGACTTCTCTACGCCTTGCGCGATAACGTTCAGAAGTTTGAAATGCAGTTTGGTAAAATCGAAGAGCCTGACCAACCCCTGCCGCCAATGAATTTTGGTGCACCGGTTGCGCAAGCCTAATTGGTGGAATTGTATATTGGTATACCTAAGCCAGATGGTTGTATGTTCAATCTGAAAAATACAAAAATCACGCTTAGGTATACCAATATACCAACATACCAAAAGGGGGGGTACCAGCCTAAGGCCCAGACTTGATGAGCCAAATGGCTTTTCCGTCCGGCTCAAAGGAAAGTACCTTGTCTCTGCAGTTGGTACAACGGACGGTAGTTCATTGCATTTGTTTTCCCCATTGTAAAAAAGCAACAGATCTGGTAAAAAATGCCCTAAACGCGCTAAACTAGTCCTTCATCGGCAAAACTATAATACCCTCTTTCTGAAATGATCAGATGATCGAGTAAGGGAAGGTCAAGTACTTTGCCAGCTTCTTTCATTTTTCTTGTCAACTCTTTATCGGCATCGCTCGGCTTTAAATTGCCGGAAGGATGGTTGTGTACCGCAATGATAGCAGATGCGCGTGCGTCGAGCGCTTTTTTAAAGGCTAATTTTACATCGGCGACTGTACCGGCAGATCCTCCAATGCTGAGTTTTTCTCGGGAAATTACTTCGCAGGCTTTATTCAAAAAAAGCAGCCAAAATTCTTCGTGGTGAAGATCGGTCAAAAAAGGCGCAATGACGTTAAAAGCATCCCGACTGCTGCTGATGCGAGGGCGTTCACGCAGATCCGTAATCTGCCGTCGGCGACCTAATTCCAAGGCTGCGGCAATACTGATGGCTTTGGCCTCGCCCACGCCTTTAAATCGCTGGAGATCCTGAAGAGAGCGTTTGCCGAGTTCGTGCAGATTATTCTCTACTGATCCAAGAATTCGTTGGGCTAGTCCAACTGCACTTTCGCCAATACTCCCGGAGCCTAATAAGATGGCGATTAACTCTGCATCAGATAGCGAATGACAACCTTTCAGGAGCATTTTTTCGCGGGGTCGGTCTTCTTCGGCCCAATCCAGGATGGACCGATAATTTGTTTCATTTGGCATGATTGGGTGTTTGATCTTTAATAATGGGTTTACAAAGTTAATACTTTGGAACATAAAATTAGCATCCTTGGCTTAAACACTTATTTTAGGAAATAACTTTTATGTCTGTACTTCGATGCTTTCGGTTTTCCCATTTTGGGACACGTTTATTCGGTAAGCACTGAATTTGGCACTTTATGTATTAATTTGTCTTTTTATACCGCTTTCATTTTTACATTTGCTTTGGCGAACACCTTTAAATGGTCTTTGTAAAAGGAAAATAATCATGGCAAGAGACCCAGTTATTCGAATTTTTGTAGTGGAGGATGATCCCGTTTTTCAACGGTTGGTCAAGTATGTCGTTGAGATGGATACTGATCATGAAGTACACGTTTTTACCACTGGGAAAGAATGTTTGTCTAATCTTAGCCTGAAGCCTGATATCGTGTCGTTGGACTACTCCCTTCCGGATATGACGGGAGAAGAAGTGCTGAAGCGGATCAAAGCATTCGACCCGGAAATTGGCGTTATCATTTTATCTGGTCAACAGGATATTGGTACAGCAGTGAAATTGCTTAGGGAGGGTGCGTATGATTACCTGATTAAGGATGCTGAAACAAAAGAACGGCTTCAAAACGCCCTTGTCAACATCAAGAAGCAAATTGGCTTAAGAAGGGAGGTGGACACGCTAAAGGCTGAACTGGTAGAAAAATATGATTTTAGCAAGCATCTCATTGGCCAGAGTCCGCCCATGCTTCAGGTGTATCAACTAGTCGAAAGAGCAGCCAGATCAAATATCAATGTTTCTATTCAGGGTGAATCTGGTACCGGCAAGGAAGTAGTTGCTAAAAGTATTCACCATAATTCTGTACGCCGTAATGGGCCATTCATTGCGCTTAATATGAGTGCTATTCCCAAAGAACTCCTTGAAAGTGAGTTGTTTGGTTACGAAAAGGGAGCTTTTACCGGAGCTTTGGCCCGAAAAAAGGGGCAATTTGAATTGTCCAATGGCGGCTCACTATTCTTGGATGAAATAGCAGACCTTGATATCACTATGCAGGCAAAATTGCTTCGTGCTTTGCAAGAGCGGGAATTCATCAGGGTGGGCGGTGAAAGTCTTATCCCATTTGATACACGGCTGATTGTTGCCACCCATAAAAATCTGGCTGAAGAGGTTCAGAAAGGAAATTTTCGGGAAGATCTTTACTACCGGTTGCTTGGCTTGAGCATTCATCTCCCTCCCTTGCGCGAACGCAGCAACGACATACTATTACTGGCTAAAACTTTTCTATCCAACTTTGCCAGACAGCATGGCGCAAAACCATTGGAATTATCTAAAGAAGCCAAAACCAAGCTGTTAGAGTATCCGTTCCCAGGCAATGTCAGGGAGCTTATGGCAGTAATTGAATTGGCTTCTGTGATGGCTGAAGGGAAATTTATAGCGGCAGAAGACATTCAATTCAACAGCATTTCAAAAACTACCGAATTTCTCCAGCAGGAGCATACGCTGGAAGAATACAAAGACCAGATCATTCATTTTTACCTCCGAAAATACAATGAAAATGTACAGGTGGTAGCAGATAAATTGGATATCGGGAAATCTACCATCTATAGACTTTTACAAATTAAAAGGTAATATGCTACTCAAGCCCAGTTCCGTTTCGATATTGGTTGAACAGATAGAATCACTCCATACAGCAGCTGGAGAAGTAGTTATATTGCTTTTTGCGGAACAGGATACTCCGGATATTCCCGCGCTTATTGAAGCCTTGAATGCAAGAAAGATTCATTTTTTTGGCGGTATTTTCCCTGCCTTAATTTACGGAAATCAGCGCATTGAAGCAGGCTGCATCCTAAAAAAATTCAAGTACTTATTGCCGCCATTTTGTGTCTCTGGCATTACTTCAGCCTACTTTTCCGGACTCCCTTCCGTAGACGATACAGAGCACCTTAAAAACGGAACAGCGATCATATTGCTGGACGGACTCGCCAATAACCTGTACCATTTTCTGGAAACCTTGAATGTTTTATTGGGAGAAAGTTGCAGTTTTATCGGGGGGGGAGCCGGTTCCATCAGTCTCCAGCAATCGCCTTGTATTTTTTCTTCTGAAGGATTCCTGGTAGATGCCGCAGTAGTCTGTGTAATCGATCAGCAGGTCAGTTTGGGTATCAGGCAAGGTTGGGAGCGCCTGGCAGGTCCTTTTGTTGCGACCAAAACAGCCGGGAATGCGATTCTACAACTAAACTGGCGGAATGCCTTCGATGTGTATAAGGATATCGTAGAAAAGGACAGCGGGATTACCCTGGAGCAGCATAATTTCGGAGGAATCGCACAGGGTTACCCATTCGGCATCCTGCGCGAAAAAGAAGATGACATTGTACGCGATCCATTGACCATTGGTACGAATGGATCAATCGTCTGTATCGGAGAAGTTCCGCCAAATACCGTATTATATATTCTGAAAGGACGCCCTGAAGCATTACTCCAGGCTACGCAAAAGGCTATCAGCGAGAGTTCAGAAAAGGACGGAATACCATTTGAAGCAAAAGGAACCTTTGTCGTTGATTGCATCACCCGCACCACGTTTCTGAACGAACAATTTGCCGAAGAATTGAATATCATCCGGAATGGAGTGGTCATAAACTCGGATGAGCAGGAGCCCTATGGTATTTTAAGCCTTGGCGAGATCGCTTCCTATGGCGAGGGTTTATTAGAACTTTTCAATAAAACCATTGTAATAGGCGCATTCCATTGAATCTACCATCCTTATGAAAACTCAGGTCAAGATAATTCAGGATATTTCACTGCTTTATGAGCTCTCTCTTTCCGTGGGCAGTACGCTCGATCCGCAGGATAATTGTCTCCAATTCCTACGAACCTTGATTCAGCGGAAAAGCCTAAGCTTTGGCTCTGTTTGGCTGTATGATAAGACCTCGACAAGACCAGAAACAAGCTGCAGGATCTTTTATACCTATCCTAATTTTCGGCGTACCACAAGCGCTGTAGTTTGCCCCACTTTTATACGGGATGAACTCTCGTCCAAACCGTACTTCAGTCTAAAGAGTCAAACGCCCCATTTTGGAAACACTTTTCAGGAAAAAAAGATCAAAGACGGATCATTTGCCATTTTCAGACTGGGTGACCTGGGATTTTTAAAACTATGCGCTACAAACCGTCCGGATGGTTTTTCTATCCTAGAGATGGAGCAGTTAAAACAAGTAGTAGACAAGCTAAAAGTCTCTCTGGAAGGCTGTTTTGCCCATATTCAATTAAAGGAAGAGACAGAGAACCGATTAACGGCTCAAAAGGCGCTGGAAGAAAGTGAAAACAAATTACGTCGCATTATTGACTCCTCTCTGGACGCGGTCGTTTCGGCAGATGAAGCAGGAATGGCCATTGAATGGAATGCTCAGGCAGAGAAGATGTTTGGATATACGCGCCACGAAGTTTTGGGGAATCGACTGCTGGATATGTTCATTCCCGAGCGGCACTGGCATTCGTTCCAGACCTCGTTTGAAGAATATCTCCGGACTTCCGATGAACACCAGATCAGCAGACGTTTTGAAACCAAATGTATTCGAAAAGACAATACTGAATTTCTGGCCGAATTGAGCATCAATGTAGACATAAACAAAAAAAATGTATTATATGTAGGCTTTGTACGCGATATCACGGAGCAAAGAAAAGCAGAGAAGGAACTGGAACAGGCCCATATTCGAATGGAAACGCTGATTTCCAATTTACAGTCAGGTATTTTGCTTGAAGGGAAAGACAATAAAATAGCACTGGCCAATCAGGCCTTTTGCAACCTTTTTTCTTTTGCGATAACGCCGGATTCATTGATCGGTTTGGATGGTGGTTTGGTGGTCGAACAATCTAAAAACCTTTTTACCGACCCCGAAGCATTTTCCAGAGGTATCGAACAGGCTGAAAAGAACAAAGTCCTGATCACCAATGATGTTGTAACCATGACCAATGGCAAGGTGTTAGAGCGAGACTATATGCCATTAGCTTCCGGTCACGAACAACTCGGGCATCTTTGGCAATATCACGATATTACTGAACGCCAAAACACGGAGCAGGCCATTCGGGAGAACGAAGAAAAATATCGGGATGTATTACAGAACATGGACTTAGGACTGCTGGAAGTTGATTTGGAAGACAATATCCTCCGTGCGAACAACGCATTTTGCCGAATACTGGGTTATACTCCAGAGGAACTGATCGGGAAAAATGCAGGAAACACCTTTTTATCGCCTTCTTCCAGAAAAATTATAGATGACCGGTTGAAAGAGCGTAAGGAGAATCTGTCCAGTGTATATGAGTTACAGATGAAAAGGAAAGACGGAACCCTAATCTGGGGGCTTATCAGTGGTGCACCAACCAAAAATACACAGGGCCAGGTGAATGGCTCCATTGGGATTCAATTTGATCTGACCGATCGAAAAAAACTGGAAACGGAATTGGCGGAAGCTAAGCAAGTAGCAGAGCGGGCAAGATTAGCCGAACGGCAGTTTCTTACGCACATGAGCCATGAGATCCGGACACCCATAAATGCTGTGATTGGGATGACCCACTTGCTGGATACAACATATCCGGATGAGACACAAAGGGATTACCTCAACAGTCTGCGCTTTTCTGCGGATAGCCTCCTGGGTATTGTTGATAACATTCTAGACCTTTCAAAGATTGATGCAGGAGAAATAGAATTTGAAAAGAAGCCTTTTGATTTAAATTATCTGCTGAAATCTTTGATGCAGTCTATTCAGTACAAAAAAGACCCTAATACCCTTGCTATTCTTGAAAAAATTGACCCGGACGTTGAAAACCTGGTGATTGGAGACCCTACCAGGCTCAACCAGATTCTTACCAACCTTTTGGGGAATGCCTTAAAATTTACAAAAAAAGGAGAGATTGCTCTCCAAACAACGGTGCTCTCCAAAACAGAATTGGAGTACCACATCGAGTTTAGAGTGCATGATACCGGAATAGGTATCCCTGAAGATAAACACGAAACGATTTTTGAATATTTCAAACAAGCCGATGTACAGACGAATCGTATTTTTGGGGGTACCGGATTGGGGCTCACCATTGTAAAGCAGCTGGTTGAAATGATGGACGGCAGCATTCGGGTAGAGAGTAAACTTGGTATAGGCTCTGACTTTATTTTTGTCTTAAGCTTTGGCAACTCCGGGATTCCATTTGCCGGTATGAATGCCCCAGGGGTATTGGATGGGCAGCAAAACAAACACTTGCTTAAAGGCCTACACTTTCTAATTGTTGAAGATAATCTACTGAATCAAAAACTCATCTGTAAAACCATAGAGACCTGGGAGTGCAGCTTCGAACTTGCGCGAAATGGGCGGGAGGCCTTAGAAAAAACGGCTAAATCACTTTTTGATCTAATTTTGATGGATTTTCACATGCCAGAGTTAGATGGTTGCGAAGCTACCTGGGCAATCCGTAATGATTTGCAGAACCCCAATAGAAATGTCCCGATCATAGCGCTCACTGCTGCTGCTATGTTAGATGATAAAAAAAGGGCCTTTGAGGCCGGTATGAATAGCTTTCTCACCAAACCAATTTCCCCCAAAAATCTTCAGGAACATATTTTACGTGCTATACTTGAATTTGGTAGAAAGGATGGATCTGATACCGTAAACGTAATCCATCCCGCTTCCAAGATCGTAAGCACTGTTGATTTAGGCTATCTTTTAAACCTGAGTAATGGGGATATTCTTTTTGTAACTGAAATTATAGAGTCTTTTCTGACGGAAACCCCCAATTACTTAAAGGCTTTGCAAGTGGTTGCCCAAAAACAGGAATGGGATCAGTGCTACTTTATCGTACATCGCTTGAAACCCAATTTTGATATGTTTGGCATGAAGCTACTGGCAGATAAATCGGCATTTTTAGAAGAATATTTTAAAAAAGGCAGCCTCGCCGTAGATCAACTATCCGAGTTAATCACTCAATTAATCGAAGGCGCTAATCTTGCTTTACCGCTGCTTGCTCAGGAGAAAAAAGCTTTGCTTTTGTAATATCAGCAACCCTGGGCCACCGTACAATCCATTATTTACAAGTCATTTGGAAACCATTTTCCAATTTTGGGAATTATATTCCAATAATTGGAAATATATTATATTTTGTAAATTTGTAAATTATTAAAAATCAATAATTTAATTGTTGGCATGTTTTTTATACTTTAAACATTAATCCTACGCTGAATAGGATTTCAAAACACGCTTTTCAATTTACGTTAATCCTTCGCCTGTATCCGTAGTGTTAAGCCATAAATTTAAGCAAATCAATTGATTTAGATTTTAGTGGTTGTTTTTTGTTGAACTTGTTCTTTAATCGTTACTATCGCACTTGGCTAAGGTTGTAAAATTTGCCCAATGGAAACAAAATTTGCTCGTTTTCCCTTCTAATCAAAATCCAGAATAAGTTCATAATCCTTACGCGCTTCCTAATTTTTATTTAATCCCTACACGCTTTTTTTAATCTTTTAGCAGTCCATCTTAGTATTTAAAGTTCCGAATGTGCCAATTTTTTTTGTATTTTGCATTTCGGGTCTTTTTTTGTGGTGTTCGGAATGGCGAACATTTCAAAGTTGTTGTAAGCCTTTAAAGCATGTTGGATTTTTTTCCTGGACGCAAAAATTAGTACCTTTTTTGACACAGTAAAAAAACCAACATGCTCATAGGTCATTGAAATACGGCGATTTAAAGTTGGCCATTGAGCAATACTCATGGCTTTTTTGGTTGAATTCTTGTTCCTTTAATCCATAAAAATTACGCTTCTTGGTCTAGTCAGCATGTGCTCGTTTTTTAATTTTAACCAAGGCGTAATTTTTTTCCGCATTAAAACATATTCAAATTTATTTTTGACCACGTGAATACTTTTCTTTATTAGGGTGCTACTATGTCCGAGTAGCACCCTTGTTTTTTTGATAAAATCTGCGTAAAGGAATAGAATAAGAGCCTCGAGGGATCTCTAAGCACTTTTTTTTGGATTTTAGAGCTTATTCGGGTTTGAACCGACAAATTGCAGCTCACTTTTTCTTTGTTTTTTCGCCATATAATCCAATATAGTACTGAAAATTGCGCCTAAACTAAAGCAATATTTCATCAATTCCAGTTATAACCCAAACCCAGAACAAGCTCTAATCCCAAATTTGTTGTCTCTGGACGGACAAATTATCCCGTACAAAATTTAAAACAATTCGTTTTTTTTCCTCAAACTCTCTACTTTTGTCTTTTCGCGAAAACACGATCGCAATTCCATTGTTTTCAAGCTCAAATGGCAAAAGCAAAGACACAAACAACCTCGCACGATAGTAATTCGGATCAGGTATCCGAATTACCCCAATCTACGATCAGTAGATCTTCGAATGCCCAAGCATATATAGATGTCATCGGCGCTCGTGTCCACAATCTGAAGAATGTGGACGTTCGAATCCCACGCAATCAATTGGTCGTCATCACTGGTGTAAGCGGTTCGGGAAAATCAAGTTTAGCCTTCGATACCATTTATGCCGAAGGCCAACGGCGTTTTATGGAAACCCTTTCTAGTTATGCCAGGCAGTTCATCGGCGAGATGGAACGACCTGATGTAGACCAGATCACAGGCCTTTCCCCCGTCATTTCCATCGAGCAAAAAACGACTGGCCGAAACCCTCGGTCTACGGTTGGCACTGTTACCGAGGTGTACGATTTTTTGCGGTTGCTGTTTGCCCGAGCGGGTGAAGCATACTCCTATTCGACGGGAAAAAAAATGGTAAAATATACCGAAGAACAGATCGTGCAAAACATCACGGAACGGTATTCGGGACGTAAGATTGCCTTGCTCGCTCCCGTGGTTCGCTCCCGAAAAGGCCATTACCGGGAACTTTTTGAACAGATCCGCAAACAGGGTTATACCCGTGTTAGAGTAGATGGCGAGCTCCTGGAGATCACCCCAGCCATGCAACTGGACCGATATAAGATCCACGATATCGAAATCGTGGTTGACCGATTGAAAGTCGGTGACGACCGAAATGAGCGACTGGCAGAAAGTCTAAGTATGTCACTTAGATTAGGCGATGGCCTGGTTCAGGTGTTAGATATGGAAGGGAACGAAGAAGGTGAAACGCCAAAGGAGGAGCAACCCTCTGCAATTTCTGCCTTTTCCAAGAACCTGATGTGCGCCGACACTGGCCTTTCTTATGACGAACCTTCCCCTAATTCATTTTCTTTTAACTCACCCTATGGGATGTGCCCACAGTGCAAAGGCCTGGGTGAGATCCATGAGGTAGACATGGTGCGGGTAATTCCAGACCACTCAAAGAGTATCAATGAAGTAGCAATCGTTCCGCTGGGCGAAGTGCGTGAGAATATGGTGTTTAAACAACTCCGTGCCCTGGCCAAAAAACATAATTTTTCGTTTATCACCCCCGTAAAAGATCTGCCTGAAGCAGTGCTGAAGGCTATTTTATTTGGTGGAGACGAGATCAAGGTAGACATCGCCTGGGGCAGCGAAGAGTGGAGCTACGACATGGCCTTTGACGGCTTGGTAAATGTGCTCAAACGCCAATACGCCGATGCCACCAGCGAAAAAGCCCGTCAATGGGCAGAAGATTTTATTGCCATCGTGCCTTGCCCGGATTGTAATGGCACCCGCCTGAAAAAAGAAAGCTTGTGGTTTAAAATTGCCGAGTACAACATCGCCGAACTGGCTAAAATGGACCTGGCAGAACTGCACGCTACCCTGGAAAATATAGATGAAAAATTGAGCGAACGCCAGCGTGTCATCGCTAAAGACGTACTGAAAGAGATTCGCTTCCGGCTTAAATTTCTCCTGCAGGTGGGACTTGATTATCTCGCATTAAATCGCCCGGCACGCTCACTTTCCGGCGGCGAAGGGCAACGCATCCGCCTGGCTACTCAAATCGGCTCGCAATTGACAGGAATTACCTATATCCTTGATGAACCAAGTATCGGCCTGCACCAACGCGACAACCACCGACTCATTGAAGCCCTCAAAAACTTGCGTGACATCGGCAATACAGTGCTTGTGGTGGAACACGATCGCGATATTATGCTGGAATCCGATTATCTTATTGATCTCGGACCGGGTGCCGGCAAACATGGTGGCCAGATCGTAGACATAGGCAAACCTTCCGATTTTCTAAAAAAACCTACCGCTACTTCCGACTACCTCGCAGGCCGTTCAAAACTTGATATTCCGATGGTCCGCCGAACCGGCACAGACCAATGGCTGGAACTGGAAGGCTGCGTTGGGCACAATTTGAAAGCGGTATCCCTCCGTATACCGCTTCGCACATTTGTCTGCATCACGGGCGTAAGCGGCTCCGGAAAGTCCTCGCTGATCAATGAAACGCTCTATCCCATCCTCCAAAGCCATTTCCACAATAGCCTCAAACGACCGCTTAAATACCAGGAGATCAAGGGCTTGGATTTTCTCGATAAGGTCATCGAGATCGATCAGAGTGCCATTGGACGTACGCCACGCAGCAACCCTGCCACGTATACCAATGTATTTGGCGACATACGCAAACTCTTTGCGGACACGCCGGAAGCAAAGATCCGGGGCTATGCCAACGGTCGGTTCTCCTTCAATGTGAAAGGGGGGCGTTGTGATGTATGTGAAGGCGCCGGACTGCGTACCATCGAGATGAATTTCCTGCCTGACGTACAGGTGCACTGTGAGCGCTGCCAAGGCCGCCGCTACAACCGCGAAACCCTGGAAGTCCTGTACAAAGGTAAAAGTATCAGCGATGTGTTGGACATGACCATCAATGAGGCCGCAGAATTCTTCCAGCCTATTCCGAATATATATCGGAGGATTAAGACTTTACAGGATGTTGGACTCGGCTATATCACGCTTGGTCAGCAGGCTACCACCCTCTCTGGTGGTGAAGCTCAAAGGGTGAAGCTCGCTGAAGAGCTCTCCAAAAAAGACACTGGCCGAACGATCTATATCCTGGACGAGCCTACCACTGGCCTCCACTTTGAAGATATCCGCCAATTATTAAAAGTGTTAAACAAATTGGTAGAAAAAGGAAACACCGTCATCGTCATCGAGCACAACCTCGATGTGATAAAAATGGCTGACTATGTGATTGATGTGGGGCCGGAGGGCGGTTTCCGGGGAGGTAGGATTGTGGCGGCTGGTACACCAGAAGAGGTGGCCACGGTGGAAGGGAGTTGGACTGGTTTGTTTTTGAAAGAAGAACTCAAGCTTGTTCCAGAATAAAAGCCGCATCAATTTTTAAAACGGAATGGAGTCGTTTAGCCAGATCCATATTCACTTTTCGCTTGCCTTGCATCACTTCTGAGAGGCGGGTGGCGGAGACTCCAAGTAAGTCTGCAAGTTCTTTTTGTTTGAGTTTGCGCTCGTACATTTTCAGTTCAAGCATTTCTACCAGCGTTTTAGGCTTGCGGATTGGCATGAGCGGAATGCCGTCTTCCCAAGCCTCAGCAAGTATGGAGAGGTGCTGCAACTCTTCTTTCTCGATGGATGATAGCGTACTAAAGCCACCTTGTGCCTTAGATTTACTCAGATAAGATTCTACCCGATCCATAACTTCCAGATATTCTGCTTCGGAATTGATTTTGTATTGCATATAAATTAGATTGTGGTCACATCCATCTTGGCATATTCGGCGTGCGTGCCAGCAAAGCGAATGAAAACAGTGCGTATATCAAAGAAGATCATAACAACGACTCGGTAACGATTCCCACGGATATTGAATACAAAGCGGTCATTGCCAACATAATCTACTGAGTTGAACATTTTCCGAACATCACCTGGTGCACCCCAATCAGCCTCTTTTACGAGGCAATACCAATCGTTCAGTGCGTCGATTGCTTGAGGATATTCGGCTCCAAAATCCCGCAGTTTAGTTTTGCTGATAATGATCATTTGAAATGCAAAAATAGCCAATAAAATTACACATTTCAAAATTAAATTCCAAATAGAGCTAAGTTTTGATCGCTTCTTACTTCCCGTTTCAACATTCCGACATATATTTTTGCCCCGAAACGAAATAGTTTTCAACTTTCCTTTGCCAAAAAGATAAGAGTTCATACTTTTGCCGCCCGTTTTGAAAAACTTCCTAGTCAATGGACGCTTTTGTTGCGTACGCCTTACCCATTCAAGGGTTAAAAACTGGCCTACATCATTTTAAATTTGAAGTTGACAGCGCTTTTTTCGCTCAGTTCGAAGATTCGCCCGTAGAAGAGGGCAAAGTTCAATTTGAACTCGAACTGGACAAACGGCCTGATATGATGCTTTTCGATTTTACAATGGAAGGTTTCATAAAAGCTGAGTGTGACAGATGTACCGCCGCCATTGATTTGCCGATCGAAGATGAACGACAACTCATAGTGAAATTTGGAGAAGAAGACATAGAACTGGACGATGAGGTGATTTTTATGCACCGAGATGCTCCGGTTTTCAATGTGGCAAAGTATCTGTACGAATTTATTGTGCTCGCTTTGCCCATTACGAATATCTACGATTGCGAGAACGACCCAGAGCCGCCTTGCAATTTTGAAGTGCTGAAGCACTTAAAATCAGAAACAGACGAAGGAGATACCAATTCAGTTTGGGACAGCCTTCGAGACTTGAATAGCGATAATTAATTGAATCACAACCGGTTGTTTGAAGACTTTTTAAAGTACAGCAAACAATCCTCCTGCTTTTCGGCAGGTGAATAAAGGAATACAGCGTCATGCCAAATCCAAAATGGCGGCACTCCAAGCGCCGCAAACGCGCTCGCCGCACACACGACCATGCATTAATGCCTACACTCGGCACTTGCAAGACTACTGGCGAAGTTCACATGTTCCACCACGCTTATACCGTGGATGGTGACCTGTTCTATCGCGGTCAGGTATTGGTGCCGGGGAAAGCCCGAGCATCAGCTGAAGAATAGTCACGCCTTTTTTATCAGGCAATTGAGGAGGCTCCAATCCCGCTAGTCGGGATTATTGGGGCTTTTTCTGTTATTTTACTACAATATGAAGCAACTCGTCAATACCCCCAACGCTCCATTGCCCATTGGACCCTACAATCAGGCTGTTGCATACAACGGACTGCTTTTCGTATCAGGCCAGATTGCTATTGATCCGCCTACCGGCGACTTAGTGTTAGACAACATCGAAGCCGAAACCCATCAAGTGCTGCAAAACGTGAAAGCGATTGTGGAAGCAGCTGGTAGCTCCCTTGAAAAAGTGTTAAAAGCCTCTGTCTTTGTAAAAGACATGAACCTTTTTGGTCGAATCAATGTAGTGTATGGAGAATACTTCAAACCAGAATTCGCGCCAGCCCGCGAACTGGTACAGGTGTCAGAACTTCCTAAGTTTGTGAACATCGAGATCTCTGTGATCGCCCATCAATAAAGTGTATGGGCGAACATCAGGGTCTTCAAAGATTCCCTTGATGCATTCACTCATTTGCTCAATACCTCATTGGTTATGAAAAACGTACTCTCTTGCGTGCAGCCTACGGGCGACCTACATCTTGGCAATTACTTTGGGGCAGTACAAAACTGGGTTAAGCTCCAAGATGAATACAACTGCCTTTACGGCGTGGTGGATTACCACTCCATGACCATGCCTTATAACGCAACGCTTCTCAGAGAGAATACCTGGAAAATGGTTTTCTACCTCTTGGCTTGCGGGATCAAACCAGAAAACCTGTTTATCCAGAGCCTCATACCAGAACACATCGAACTTTCGTGGATACTTGGTTGTACCACAAGCTATGGTGAACTAACGCGCATGACACAGTTCAAAGATAAAGTAGATCAACTCCATGAAACGGACAAAGATGCCTTTGTGAGTCTTGGACTTTTTGCCTATCCCGTGCTCCAGGCGGCGGATATTCTGATCTATCATGCTGATTACGTCCCAATTGGCAAAGACCAAGAGCAACACCTCGAACTTTCGAGGAATATTGCGCAGCGTTTCAATCACCAATTTGGGAAAGAATATTTTGTCCATCCAGCGCCACTGTATACGGAAACGCCCAAAATCCTTTCTCCTGCTGACCCCAATAAGAAGATGAGCAAAAGCCTCGGCGAAAAGCACTACATCAATCTATTTGGGGAGGAAGACCGCGTCCGCAAACAAATTAAATCGGCCGTAACCGACACTGGCGAGGCTGTGGAAGGAGAAATGAGTGCCGGCGTAAAAAATCTGTTTGAATTACTCCGTGCCAGCAAAGAAATGGATGCCCATGATTCACTGATGGCAGACTACTTGTCAAACGCACTTCGATACAGCGACTTGAAAGAAGGCGTGGCCAATGCAGTTATAAAGCTCATCAATCCATTCCGGGAGCGTCTGGCTATATTACAGGTGGATGAAAAAAATGTAAAAAACCAAATCCATGAGGCCAGTGCTGAAATACGAAAACGCGCCCAGCAGACGCTTCGTGAAGTTAGGGACATTACGGGATTGATTGTTTGAAAGAAAAATAGGTGCAATTTTTGAATTGCAAGTACGCACAGGCCTGCAAAAAAGCCGCTTAGAGAATACTCTGAGCGGCTTTTTTTATGCGTTGAACCATAATAATTACTGCTCAGCTTTTTTATCCCCAGCACCTGGCTTGGCGCAGCAGGATTTGCCACCAGCAGCAGCACCCCCAGCACAGCAGGCTTTCTTTTCACCAGCAGTGCAAGACTTTTTAGTCATGCCTTCTGTGGAACAGGCAGCTGTTTTTGGTGCAGCATTAACAAAGGCATTAGAAGCCTCATCATATTGTACACTTACAAACTTGACGCTACCCTGAGCATCAGCTTCTTTGCGAACGTACGCGATAGAGCCGTCTTCAGCCTGACGTTTTTCTATGCTGGCATCAGAAGTTGCCGCTTTGGCTGCTTTGCTTGCGCAACAGGATTTACCAGCAGATGCAGTGCATTGAGCGTTTGCCGATACGATACCAACGGTAAGGAAGAAGGCGAAGAAAAAAATTGCTTTTTTCATGAGTCAAAAAGTGAGTGATTTTAAAGTGAGAAAAGTACGTATTTACAATAACGAATTCAAAAGTAAAGGGTTTAAAGCAATTCAAAACATTTTTGAGAAAACCTTAACTAGAAAAATGTGGTCAATGTGAATAAATGTGGTCAATGTGTTTTTGATCCGAAGGGCAGCATAACTGATTACACACCCTTTAATGTGGTCAATTCTGCCCGGTCGAGCCCAAATCACATTGACCACATTAAACACATTGCCCTCATTTACCAGATAAGATCAAATTATACCGCACTTTATCATTGAGGAGTTTGACTGCCTCTTTTACTTCGGGGTCATTCACCAGGTTTTTACGCACTTTGCCTCTATGAAAATAGTAACGGCCCACGATTTCCTGTTCGATTTCATGGAGGATCAGGTCACGTTGTTTGACTAATTCGCTCTTTTTTTCTGCCTTTATTTTATCTTCCAGTGCTTGAATTTCTGCATCTAAATTCCAGTGCTCATGCGTGGCAGTTTCGCGCAATTCTGACAATTTTTTCTCTGAATGAGTCTGATAATCAAATTTTTTGGATTGCACATAGGTTGAAAAGTCATCAAAATCCGTGAACTCAAAAATCTCTATCGAATCAATAGAGGTCCGTTTTTGAGCAAATTGTGTGGCGTAGTCAAAAATTATGTTTTGATCAAGCAGGGCTTTTGCCACCCCCGAAAGGGTATCGTGTGGCAAATAGATGTCAGGCTTGATACCACCGCCGTCGAGCACGGTACGACCATTACGGGTTTTGAACTGCGCCCGCTCTGATTCCGGAATCTCCACGGGTACACCATCTTTATAACGCACCGATTGAATGCAGCGACCAGACGGGACATAATACTTAGCGGTGGTAAGCTTGATGCGGGCATTGTAGCCGAGCTCTTTCATGTTTTGCACAAGCCCCTTGCCGTAGCTGAGCTGTCCCATCACCACGGCGCGATCCAGGTCCTGTAAAGCACCCGCCGTAACTTCACTGGCAGACGCACTCATTTTATTCATCAGTATCACGAGGGGGATTTCTTTATCTATAGGCGAGCCCTGAGTATGCAAGTTAAGGTCCCATTCCGTCACTTTTCCACGGGTACTGGCCACGAGTTCGCCTTTGGGTACAAAAACGTTGACCAAATTGACCGCTTCGTTCAAAAGGCCACCACCATTGTTGCGCAGGTCGAGAATTACGCCCTTGAGCCCGGGATTTTTCTGTTTGAGGCTGGTCAAAGCATCCCCTACATTTTGAGCGGCTTTTTCCGTAAACGTCGTCAGATTTATATACCCGATCCCATCAGCTACCAGACCTGAGTGCGGCACATTAGGGATGATGACCTCGCCGCGTTCGAGGGTGATTTTCAGGTCTTTAGTTTCGCCTGGACGTTGTACCACCAGATTGGTTTTTGTGCCGGGGAAACCACGGAGAAATTCTTGCACCTCTTGTTCTGTTCGGCCCTTTGCATTTTGACCGTCAATACTGATCAATACGTCACCAACTTTTAGGCCAGCCTTATGTGCCGGACTGTTTTCGATGATCTCTACCAGCACCACGTAATCGCCTACGCGCTCGCCGGTAGCTCCCAAACCATTGTATTTGCCGTCCACCTGGATGCGGTAGCTTTCGACGTCGGTTTCAGAGATATAGTTGGTAAATGGATCAAGCCCCTCCAGCATCGCATCCATGCCCCGGCGCATCAGCTGGTTGGGGTCGAGTACATCCACATAAGAGTGGTTCACCTCCCGGTAGGCATTGGCAAAGATCTCCATGTTCTTCGCGATATCGAAGTAGTTGGCCTGCGCCTGCGCAAAGGACAGCACGTAGAAAGGAGAGAGCAGTAGTAATTTGAGTTTGTTGTTCATGTATGATAAGTGTGCCCCGAATTTCAAAATCCGGGATCGGCTGGCAAAGATACAGCGATTGCCCAATCCGAGCGAATCGCGCAAAGTGTTGACTACTCTTTGACAATTTTTGCTCTGCATGGTCTTCTCCCCGCCGCGCTCGGGTCTTTTTCGGAAAAGAAAAATTGATCTAAATTTTCAGAAACAAGGATAAAAGGCGTGAACCTCGTGTTATGCAGGGTTCGCGTTTGTTTTTACTCCTTTGTTGCAATCAACAAAATATCCCTATATTTGATGCCTGAAGTTCATACAAATTTTTCACCTAAAAATATCAACCTATGCAAAACGTCTCTACCTTTTTTAAATCTGTTCTTCCCACCATAGTTCTGTGCTTCCAATTGAGTCTGTCTTTGACAGCACAGCCAAATTATTGTGCCACAACACTACCGACCCATCCCGAACCTGCCCCATCTAATTTGGAGTCTGGTTGCTACCCAGACGTATCCGGGCCATTCTACATTCGAATATTCCTCCATGTTATTCGAGCTGCCCCCAATGGATCGGGTGGACAATCAGATGTAGCCATTAAACAAGCCGTTGATATCATGCGTGCCGATTTCGCAGCGCACAATATTTTCTTTGTTTGGGATGCCTGTAAAATCGATGTAATCGCCAACAATATCCTATACACCGCAATTTTCCCTTCACTTGCCGATTTATTCACCAACTATGGTAATCCTAATGGCATAAACATCTTCTTTTTCCCAACTGATCAAGGTATGGGCGAGTTTGCACTTGGCAAAGCAACTTTGCCTGGCACGGCATTGTACATTGGTGGTGAAGAAGAACAATGGGACGGCGAGGTATATTCAGCTATGGAAAGCCGAACCCTTTCGCATGAAATGGGGCATTGTTTAGGATTGTATCATACATTTGAACAACTTCCAGACAGGTTTCCGGATAACGATATTTATTGTTGTGACAGCCCGGAAGGAGAAAGAGCAGATAGTTCAAATGGGTGTGAATGTGGCGATTATGTACAAGACACCCCAGCATTTTATCAGTGGGTAAAAAACAGCGTCTCCTATCCAAATTGCAATTTTATAACTACAAAGGTAGATTGTAATAACGACCTATATAATCCCGACGAAAAAATATTATGAATTACACCTACCTCCCATGCAGGGCGTATTTCTCCCCTGGTCAAGGAGCAAGAATGCGCTGGGTAATTAGTCAGGGAGGAATTGACCCGGCAGAACCAACGCTAAATGGCGTGATAGCGACTGACATCTTCGATAATTTAAGTGTTACTACTTCAGATACCTGGGATTTAAATGACTTTCCCACCGGTTACGTTAATATAAATCAATCGCTCACCATAGAACCCGGCGTAAGCTTATCCATATCTCCTGTCATTACAGTACAGTTTGCTGCCAATGCTTCCTTGCACATCAAACCGAATGCTTTACTCGA
>CANJPT010000048.1 GCA_947476195.1 Lewinellaceae bacterium
ATCTCTCCTCCTCCGCATCACCCGCCATAGCCCCACAAGGGCGAAGGCGGGTTTTTTGTTTTAGGACAGGTGGAAGGGGCTTTAAGGTTTAAAAGCCCTAAGCTCCAACAACTTTGCCGTACATTTGCCCTCATATCCATGAACCTCGCATTAGATATTGGCAATACACGTAGAAAAATTGGTCTTTTCAATGGAAGCCGATTGCTAGAGCGCATAGTGGTGACCGATTGGAAAACCCAGCATTTGCTTGACTACTGCAACCAGGCTGGAGTGCGCCGCGTCATAGTATCTACTGTTACGACCCCGGATGAATCTCTGAATACAGTACTTGCACAATACTTTGACTTGCTGGAACTCACGCACGAAACGCCTTTACCTTTTACAAACCGATATTCCACTCCACGCACCCTGGGAAAAGATCGGTTGGCAGCGGTAGCGGGTGCACAAACGTTGATGCCAGGACAGCATACCTTAGTCGTAGATTGTGGCACATGCATTAAATACGAGGTCCTAACAGCAGCAGGTGAGTACCTTGGGGGCAACATTTCCCCAGGTGCGCAAATGCGATCAAAAGCAATGCACGCATTTACGGCAAGGTTACCAGAAGTAGACATAAATATACCTGCTGATTTTATCGGCCAAAGTACCATCACTGCATTGCAAAATGGAGCATTCCGTGGGGCCGCGCTGGAAATTGAAGGTTTTGTTGGGTTGTTTCAAAAACAGTTCAGTCCGTTAAATATTATTCTAACTGGTGGTGATGCTGTTTTTTTTCAGGCCATAATAAGCATTTCAAACGTAACCTTTGAACCCAATTTAACACTCTACGGCCTAAATAATATTTTGATTTTCAACCGTTGAAATGCTATAAAATCAAACCTTTTCGAATCTACGATCTAGGAGGTTTAAGCAAAACAAGCACCGCACTACTATCCACTCGAATGAGATTACTTCCATTATTTCTGTTTCTTATTGTCAGCACTGCCATTTGGGCACAGCCCAAATTCAATTCTCCTTATTCCAGTCTTGGAATTGGCGATATTGTACCTGCCTACTTTGCCAACCAGGCAGGTTGGGGTGGTCAGACTGCTGCTTTTCATGACCCATACCACTTGAATCTTGCGAATCCCGCTTCATATGCCTACTTACGTACTACTGCTTTTGAAACGGGTATAAATGGCAAGTACGGTAAGTATGTATCAAATAGCAATTCGCAAACCGAATGGAGCGGAAATCTTTCACATATTGCCTTAGGGTTTACCCTTAAAAGCCCTATTAATGAGGTGCTCGACAAGGTAAAGTCGCCCTGGAATTATGGCATGGGCATTGCACTTACCCCCTACTCCCGGGTAGGCTACGACATTGAAACCCGTGATACACTACCTGGTCTGGAAGATATACAAAATAGCTTCCAAGGCAGTGGAGGGCTGTATCGAATCGTTTGGACGGGGGCAGCGAAATACAAAAACACAGCATTAGGCGCCAATATGGGCTGGGTTTTTGGCCAAGTCAACTATGACAATACAACATTCTTTCACGATACCTCGGCAATACAACTACCTACGTTCCAGGATAATTATCGTCAGAATATTTCTGCGAGTGGCTTTGTTTGGGATCTGGGTGTTCAACACGATATTGTACTCAAACATTCAGAGCTCGATAAGGATATTCCAACACGCTGGATCACGTTGGGGCTTTCTGGCCATGGCAAGCACGAACTCAAGGCCTATGAAGGCCAATTCCAAATTCGAAGCAGAGGTCAACAAACCAATGGCAGCTATTATGATGCTGATACGCTTACCGCATTCACGGATCAACGCAGAAAATTGACTTTACCTGCAGCTTTTTCTTTTGGTGTTCAATATGTCAAAGCAAATAAGCTCAAATTGGGCGCGCAAATTGGCTTTGAAAGTTGGTCTGGTTATGTAAACGAGGCTCGACCTTCAACCTTTACCAATACCGTTTCAGTATCTGGAGGAATAGAATATATCCCTGCCTATAGTTCATTCAACAAACCGTTGAGACGTGTGCGCTACCGCACGGGAGCCTATTTCCACCAGGATCCACGCTATAGCGAACAAAACCTGACGGATATCGGCATCACGCTGGGTGTTGGGCTACCAGTTGTACTACCACGCCAACAAACTTCCTTCGTCAACTTATCGCTCGAAATCGGCAAACTTGGAACGAGCTCTCCTATCGAGGAGACTTACGTTCGTTTCACTGCAGGCTTTACCCTCAATGATAACACCTGGTTTTATAAACGAAGATTCGAATAAATACCCCATAAGCGGCCCTTAGATTCTGGCTTTCTGGACATTCTTTTGCTGGCGTAAACTTTCATTCAGTTACCCGGTTATCCTTGAATATCCTTTTGAATGTATCAAAATGAATACTGATTCCCTTAAGAAGGAAGCGTAACGAAAATGACAAAAGATTTATCCCTCCTCCTGCAGGATGCAAACCTGAGCGATGCCCACAAGTTTATCGTTCAAAAACTGCTGGATAATAAACGTATCTCGTTTGACGAGGGCGTTTTCTTATTCGAACACGGCGAACTGGCTTTTTTGGGTACACTGGCAAATTTTGTCCGCGAACGTAAGAACGGCGACCAGACTTTTTTCAATCGAAACTTCCACATAGAGCCAACTAATCTGTGCGTTTACGATTGCAAATTTTGCTCCTACTCCCGTCTTATAAAGCAGCGTACGGACAAAGACTCCTGGGCCTTTTCGATGGAAGATATGCTCAATATCGTGTATAAATACGACGGAAAACCAGTTACAGAAGTGCACATCGTAGGGGGCGTTTTGCCTCAATATGACCTGCCATTTTACCTCGAATTTTTTAAAAAAATAAAGGAACACCGCCCCGAATTACACGTGAAAGCGCTCACCCCGGTGGAGTTTCACTACATTTTCAAAAAAGCGAAAATCAGTTACGAAGAGGGGATGAAATTGATCAGAGATGCCGGTTGTGATAGTCTTCCCGGTGGCGGTGCGGAAATCTTCCACCCTGAGATTCGGGAGCAGATCGCTGCCGACAAATGTACGGGCGAGCAATGGCTGCGCATCCACGAGATTTGGCACGAATTGGGCATGCGTTCCAATGCAACTATGCTCTACGGCCACATTGAACGCTGGGAACACAGGATAGATCACATGGAACAATTGCGCCAATTGCAGGATAAAACAGGCGGTTTTCAAACCTTTATCCCGCTCAAATTCCGCAATCAGGACAATCAGATGAGCCACATTGCGGAAAGTACTGCCATAGAGGATCTGCGCAATTATGCCATCAGTCGGATTTACCTGGACAACTTCGACCATATCAAAACCTACTGGCCGATGATTGGGAGAACGACCGCCCAACTTTCCCTGGCATTCGGCGTAGATGACCTTGATGGAACTATTGACGATACCACAAAGATCTACTCCATGGCCGGTTCCGAGGAGCAGCATCCTGCGCTAACGACCCAACAGCTGGTTGACATGATACGTCGGGTGGGCCGTCGTCCGATCGAGCGCGATACCTTATATAACGTATTGCAGGATTTCACAGATGTTGAGTTTGCAGAGGATAAGGAGTTTCGAGGATACTTTGAGTTGCCGGTATTATGACATTATACATCATGAGACACGGTCAAACAGAATTAAACCGCCTTAACATAGTACAGGGCAGCAGTATGGATTCAGCGCTCAATCAAATGGGCTATGCTCAGGCAAATGCTTTTTATGAAGCACACAGGCATGTTGAATTTGACCTCATAGTCACCTCCAAACTTCGCCGTACCCATCAGACCGTGCAAAGATTTTTGGACCAAAAAATTCCCTGGGAACAAACCGCTGATATCAATGAAATTTGCTGGGGTATTCATGAAGGCAAACCTCATTCACCAGTGCAAAATGAGCAATTCTTACAAATGATCTCAGCGTGGAAATCAGGGGATTTAGATGCATCAATTGAAGCCGGCGAATCAGCCCGACAACTTATAGCGCGCATCACACGATTCGTACAATGGGTTAAAACCCGCCCTGAACGTTGTATTCTGGTCGCAACACATGGCCGTACTATGAGGGCGCTCATTACCTGTCTGAAAGGCTTACCGCCGCCTTTAATGGAGGATATGGAACACTCCAATACCGGCCTTTATCTGGCTCATTTGCAACCTGATGGAAGCTGGAAATTTGAATTGGAGAATGACACCAAACATTTGAATGTTGAACTAGGTTTTACCTACCAATAAACCAATCTTAAGTCCTTCAGATGCGCCTCACCGCCGTCAGCTACCTAAATACAAAGCCGTTCATCTACGGCCTCTACCGCAGTGATTTGGCGGAGATGATTGATTTGAGCCTCGACATCCCTTCCGTATGTGCCCAAAAACTCCTCACCGGGGAGGCTGACATCGCACTCACTCCGGTAGCTATTATTCCACAATTACCTGAGGCATATCTGGTTTCTGACTATTGTATTGGTTCCACCGGAGCGGTCCAAACAGTTTGCGTTTTTTCCCAGGTGCCACTCGGGGAAATCAAAAAAATGTACCTGGATTTCCATTCCCGGACCTCTGTTGCATTGGTTCAACTTCTTTGTGAGAAATATTGGAAGATCAGCCCCGAATTCATTGCTGCGACGGAAGGGTATGAAAATAAAATTGCTGGCGAAACAGCTGGCCTGATCATTGGCGATCGGGCCATCGGTTGTCAAAATCGTTTCCAATATACCTATGACCTTGGAGAAGCGTGGACCAATTGGGCAGGCTTGCCTTTTGTTTTTGCCGCTTGGGTGAGTACTAAGCCGATAGACCCTGATATTGCCGGCCGCTTCAATGCTGCGTTAGCCCTGGGGCTGGATCATTTGCCTGAATTGCTTAAAATCATCCCAGGAATTCCCGATTTTGATATCGAAAATTATTTCCGGGAAAATATCAGTTACAAACTTGATGATGCCAAATGGTTAGGGCTGAACCGGTTCCTCGGTTATTTGGCAGGAAAAAACGGGTATCGCTTGTACCGGTAAACGGTATAGAGCTGTTTCGCCCCTACTATTTTAACAGGATTTCGGGATGGGCTGTATGGAAAAACAGATCCAACTCAAATCCATTATTAGGTTCCGATATGAAAATCACTGCACTTCACGCTGGCAATTTTAAACTTGATGGCGGTGCCATGTTCGGGATTATCCCCCGCCGGCTTTGGGAAAAACTCAATCCTCCTGACGCACAAAATATGTGCACCTGGGCTATGCGTCCCTTGTTGGTCCAAACACCTGAAGGCCGCAATATTGTAATCGATACAGGCATGGGAAACAAACAGGATGAGAAATTCCGCAGCCATTTCCTACCCCATGGCGAACAAACACTCTTTGGCTCACTCGCTGAGGCTGGCTTGAGCAGAGCAGATATTACGGATGTTTTCCTGACCCATTTGCACTTCGATCATTGTGGTGGCGCGCTTTGGAAAAATGAAGATTCTGGTCTGACTGAGCTGGCTTTCCCAAATGCACAATACTGGACCAACCAACGACATTTTGATTGGGCAATGAACCCAAACGAGCGTGAAAGGGCCTCTTTCCTGAAAGAAAATTTCGTTCCACTTCAGGAAGCAGGCAGGCTGAAATTCCTGGAGGTCAAACAGGATCAAACATTCTGTCCGGGCTTCCGGATCCGCTTTTTTAATGGCCACACAGAGGCCCTTATGGCTCCACTTTTAGAAGCCGATAATGGCAAAAAATTACTTTACTGTGCCGATGCTATGCCTTCCCGCTGGCATATCGGGATGCCCTATGTAATGGCCTACGATATCCGGCCGTTGGTAACCCTGGAGGAAAAAGCCGGCATGCTTAGCGAAGCGCTGCGGGATCAACACTTGCTCTTTTTTGAACACGATCCAAGTGCAGAATGTGGCACACTCCGCAAAGACGAACCGGGACGTATTGTCCTGGATAAGGTTGGTTCAGTGCAAGATATGCTGGGTACTACAGCATAGAAACCAATATAGGGCCAATCTGTATCTCAAATCGATTCCCGAAGCAACTGTCGTCAGGTGTGTAGCCCTGCAATGCGCCTTCCTCACACCGTAGCTGCCTATAAATTACCCACCGCTAAATTGCGTAGCTCATTCATTTATAGTTACATGAAGAGACTCATCTGCCCATTTTGGGCAAACACATCCAATAGACGGGCATATTTAAGTTTGTCCTTGCTATTGGTGCGTAGGGCTATCAACTTGGCAAGTTCAAGGGTGAGATAGAAATCTTCCATGGGTTCACCCGGACGAGGGCGTTTAGCAAAATCACGGTAAGGCAACGGCCGACGAATTCCATCGCCAAACTCATATACATCCCGCATCCAACGACGAATTTGGACGCCATACTGCCGAACAGGCAGTTTAAGGGTAGAATGTAAGTTGGAAGCGGCTACCACTTTTGTACCTTTTTTGCTTTCTAAAACTTCAAGTTGAGGCATAACCTATTTGTTTTGATACCTAGAATTCAGACAAAATACGCCACAAAAATAAACAAGTTGTTTTTAAACAACAAAATGTTTTTAAAATATTTTCAAAAATATTTTAGACACCCACCTGTGTAAACGATAGTTTGGAGAAATCCGCCAAAAACTATCCGCCAAAAACAATACAAAATCGAGACGCATCAGCCTTTCGTCGAATGAAATATCAAAACCCTGGTGCTTTTTAGCTCTTTGCAAAACAATGTTTCAAAGTCTCTGTTTCCGAGTCTATTCATTCTATTGTTATTTTAACCATACAAACACTTCCGACAAGGATTCTGATAAATCTCATGAAATACTCCTTCCTGGCTTATTTTCTTTTGTTGTTCCCGATAATCAGCGCTGCCCAAAATGCCACTGTCACTGGCACGCTACGCGATAGTCAAAACGGCGAAACACTTATTGGCGCTACCGTACAAGCCCCTGGTCTGGGAAAAGGTAATGCCAGCAACGAATATGGTTTTTACTCGCTTACGCTGCCGGAAGGAAAGGATTCTATCCTTTTGCGTTTCGCTTACATTGGCTATCAAACGCTGAATTTAAATGTTCTTCCGAAAGGGTCGGTCAACCTGAACATTGAACTCATTCCTGTAGGAGCCATGCTGGAAGAGGTAGTCATTGAAGCCAATGGTTTGGACGAAAAACGGCGGAGTACCGAAATGTCGGTTTCTACTATTTCAACCCGTGATGTAAAGGCACTACCGGCACTTTTTGGAGAAACCGATATCATCAAAATTCTGCAGCTCAAACCAGGTATCACACCGGGAGCTGAAGGTACAACGGGGCTTTTCGTACGGGGAGGTAATAATGATCAAAATCTCATTGTATTGGACGAAGCTGTGGTGTACAATGCCAACCACTTATTTGGTTTTTTTAGCACTTTCAACTCAGACGCCGTAAAAGATCTGAAAGTCTATAAGGGCGGATTTCCTGCACAATACGGAGGGCGTTTGTCTTCTGTGATAGATGTTCGAATGAAAGAAGGAAACAGCAAAAAACTGAGCGGAACGGGCGGAATTGGCTCAATCTCAAGCAGATTGACGTTAGAAGGTCCCATTCAAAAAAACAAATCCTCCTTTATTATCAGCGGTCGACGCACCTATGCCGATGTGATTACGGAAGCGATCAACCAGTCAAACAAAGACAATCCCGATTTCAATAAAATTCCCCGATATTACTTCTATGACCTCAATACAAAGGTCAATTTCACCCTTTCTCCCAAAGACAGGCTTTATCTGAGCGGCTATTTTGGGCGGGACGTGTTCACCTTTAAGGACCCAACTTTCGATTTTCGTTTTGACTGGGGCAATGCCACCGGCTCCGCACGCTGGAACCACACTTTTGGCCCAAAACTTTTTTCCAATACCACATTTACTTATTCAGATTACCGGTATGAGATTGCAAACCAGCTTCAAGGGTTTTCCTTTACGCTGGGGAGTAATGTGAAGGATGCAAATACAAAAGTGGATTTTTACTGGCAACCAAACAATACGCATACAGTGCGTTTTGGAGGAAACATTACCTATCACGATTTCATCACAGCCCGTCTAAAGGCTGGCAGCGATGATGGACAGGTGCGGTTTGAATCCGGACAGGATTTCCAAGGTTGGGAATACGGGGCTTATGTTGCAGATGAGTGGGCTTTTAAACGAATGAAGTTGAATTATGGCCTTCGACTTTCCATGTGGCAAAACAGCCCGGCTTTTTACGCCAATTTAGAACCTCGAATTGCCGCCAATTATGAGGTAAACAAACGGCTTTCTATAAAGGCCTCCTACGCCCGAATGAATCAATATGTGCACCTGTTGGCTAGCAGCGGTCTTTCTTTGCCGACCGATATATGGTACCCCAGTACAACAGGTGTAAAGCCCGAGATCAGTGATCAAATTGCAATTGGCACTTCCTATCTGCTTGGAAATCAGATATTAGTAACCTGGGAGGCCTGGTATAAATTACTGCAAAATTCTGTAGACCTAAAAGATGGGGCGCAACTTTTTGGCAACGACGATCTCGAACAAGAACTCACCATCGGCCGGGGATATGCTTACAGTCCGATCGAGTTGGAAATTGAAAAAAAAGAAGGTCGGCTAACCGGATGGATTGGATACACTCTGGCCTGGGTTAAGCGTGGTGATTTCCCGGAAATAGACAATGGAACCTGGTTTTCACCCCGCTTTGATACCCGACACAATATTAGTGTGGTTGCGCTTTGGGATGCCTTAAAATGGAAGAAAAAAGGGAAAGGCAAATCCTTGCAGCTCACCGCTACCTGGGTATACTCTTCCGGATATCAGACATGGTTGCCTGGTGGACGGTTCTCTTTTCAGGATGTACCCGGTGCACCTTTTCAACCAGTTGTTCCATATTATGGGCCTCGAAATACATTCCGATATCCCGCCTACACCCGGGCTGATCTTGGTATTGTTTACAAATGGAAAAGAATAAATCGCTTTGAAAACGACCTGACCTTAAGTTTGTTTAACGCCACCAACCGTCGCAATCCCTATTTCATAACGATCGCAGTGGAAACTGCAGAAACGCCCGTGGGTGAAGTCCCCATTGGAATTAAAGCCAAACAGGTCTCCCTGTTCCCAATCCTTCCAAGTCTAACCTGGAATTTTAAGTTTTGAGGGCGCTGCAGATTCAATTATCATACACATTGACCAACCTTGGAACTTGCTGCCTGAAATGCTATATTTTGGCACCCCGGATCCATCCTAACTTTCAATAAAATGAAGCTCAATATTTTAAAATTTTTGCTCCCGGTAGCAGTGATTTTCGTTTTAACAGCCTGTAACCTTTCTAAAGTAATCGAAATAGAACTCCCGGAATACGAGCCTCAACCTGTTGTGGAATTTTACCTGGAACCAGGCAAACCATTCCGGATGCTCCTGACCCGGAGTTATGCCTTCTTTGACAACCTTGGTTTGGATTCAACCTTTCTTCAAAACACCCTGATCGATGGTGCATTGGTAATGGTTACCTACAATGGAAAGACTGACACCTTAAAAAATCAACTCACAGCAGATTTTAATCCAATCAAGATCTTCAATTATGTGGGTCAGCAAATAGTACCTGCAACCCCAGGTACCGAGTTTTTGCTAAACATCCGCTTAGCTGAAGGAACTGAGATCACAGCCACCACAAAGATGCTTTCAGTGGTTCCCATAGACAGTGTTGTAATTGAATTCAGCGCAGATATTGACACCCTTGCCCGGGCGATCACCTATATTTCTGATGATTTAACGCAGAAAAATTACTATCGCAGGTTATTGAATTACAACTCTTTAGATAGTTTTCCAGATCAAGATTTTGTCTTGACCGACCAGCTTTCCCAAACAAAGACCATTGCCTTTGGCACCGGGTACGAATTGGCAGTTGGCGATACCGTTTTCAATACCATTTTTCATGTTTCTGAGGAGTATTACGATTTTATCGAGAGCGTTCAATTGGCGGTTGCTGGAAACCTTAACCCTTTTGCGCAACCTTCACCGATCAAGAGCAATGTGCAGGGATCGGCCAACCCGATCGGTATTTTTGCTCCACTGGTATTTTTCCGGGACACTACAATCGTAACCAGGTAACCATCCTGGTGTCGACCAGAAAAAGGGTGCCTCCATAAAGGATTTCTAACTTGTTGGCATGAAATAATATGTTGAAAAGTAGCAATTTAAACAGCTAAGGCTTTAAAAACCTTAGCCGTTTTTACTGTAAATGCTAAGCCAGGCCGTGGAGACGCCCGCTTATTTATCGCTTAAGTGGGAGTGTTTAGAAATTTATACCAAGCTTTGACACAGATTTCTAAAAAATCCAACTTAAGTACCCTTAAGCCCGAATCACCGGCACTTTCAATATATCCGGAATATTTGGCGACCCATCTTTCTTTTTACCCTCTTTCCGCGACTTTTCTATTACTTTATTGATCTCATCCAACCTGAATTTGCCTTTTAAGGATACGAGACCGGCTCCTTCAGATGAACAGAATAGCACCACAACCTTTTTTATGGTATTACCCTTAGATTTGGCAAGGATCCTCACATGTGTTTTTTCAGTTCGAACTGTTACCAATTCATCGAGACCTCGCCGTTTGGACTTTTTCACAAATCGCTTCATATCCCGATCCGTGAACGGACTTTCTTCCTCAAAAAACAACACCCGTGTCTTGTGAATCTTGCGCAGCAATTTACGATCATCTCTCTCCTCAACAAAGGCTGTAGCAATGGTACTGGCCCAACGAGGAATGCTCACCGCAATAGCCCCATTGTAATCTTTATATTTCCAGTAAAGGCCATAGTCCTGAGCTTGCAAAACGTTGATCGTCAATAAAAAAGCAGTTAAAAAATAAATTATTTTCATCGTGGACATCAGTGTTTAGTGGTTTTAATTTTTTCCAGTTCCTTAGCCCCTTCTACATCGAGCACTTTGGAGAGCGCGGAGATTTTGTCCAGGTCGATCTTACCTGTAAAACTTAGCAGCACAAATTCATCGGGTTTACCCACCAGCAAAAGTAGTTCTTCAATGATATTACCTGAATCCTTAGTCCAGATGCGGACGTTTTCATCTTTTTCACGCACCGTAAGCAACTCTGAATACTCATTGGCAGGCACTTTCAAGAGTGCCGCCTTGTAGAGGGACATACCATCTGCGATACTGTCCGCAACAAGTACGCGCAATCCACTAAGGTCTTTTACCACGTCGCGGATGTTATTCCAGTCTTCATCGTCTGTCTCTATCTTAGCAGCAAGCTGGAAAAGTTTCGGAGCAATAAACACTACCGTAAAACGCTCGTCATCAGCGTATTGATCGAAAAAGCGCGTAATAGCATCGTTCTGCGCAGTAGCAGAAATTGCTCCAGCAATCAGGAAGATCGTCGAAAAAAATAGTCGTTTCATAGCTTAAAAAATCTGTGTTACGAATTTGATGATTGAATGATTTGAAATTTTGGGCTTTGTTTTTTTGGACCTTAAATGCTTTGATCTGGAACTTAGCGCATGTTTGGCATTTGGGGTTTAGACAAAATTTGTAGCCCTAACTGGGGTGTCTAATTCGAACATTTCAGCAAAAAGCGAAATAAAATTTGCCCGTTGTAGCCCGGATCTAAAATCCAGAACAAGCGATTAAAGGCTACCGTCCCGACGTCTGCCATGCTACCCTGTTTTCCTTTTTGGGATTTTTTCCATCCTTTCGAGATAAGTCGCACCTTTTATGGCTTCATTGCGACCTGCGTACAGTTTGGATGAAACGAGAGCGAGCGCTGCCTTTATTTCAGCCATGGCCATGGCTGTTTCAGAATCTATGAATGGAGTGGTTTTTACGCGCTTGCGCGAAGCTTTTCTTTTAATCGACAAGGTGTTTTGTGCCGGTTGAGCCTCTATGGCTAAGGAGCTTGGTGGTTTTTCTACAACTTTTTGGATTTTAATTGACTGAGATGATTCATCAATTGTATTGGCTGCCGTTTGGATTGTCGTATCCGCTGCTCTAAACATCCACCAACCGGCAGTTAACAGTAGCGCAAGAGAAGCAGCAATGGCCCACAGATACCGTCGTGGGCGAATCCTTGCAGCCTTGGCCTTTGTGACCAGCTGCAAGGATTGCTCTTCCCGAATGGCCTGAAACATAGGTCCGATATGGCTCAATCGAGCATCTATTTGCCCCCCATTAAAGTACGCTTTGATCCTTCGCTCTTCTTCGAGCGTGGTCTCGCCCTCCCAATAGCGGTCTAGGATTTCCTGGACTTCTTCGTATTTCATTTTTTTCAAAATTTTGACTTTGAACGGTTGGACTTTAGATTGTTTTGGACTTGACCTGATCGTTTGTCCAAGGTCCAACAGTCCCCTATTTAATCGTTTATCATTTTTTTGCGAATGGCTTTTCGGGCGCGGTGCAGGTTGACTTTTACCTGGTCAAGACTAATCTGGAGCGCTGCTGCAATTTCGTCGTAGCTGAGTTCTTCAATATCCCGCAGGTGCATCACCAGTTTTTGTTTTTCAGGCAATTGTTGCATCATAAGTTTAACATGTGCTATCAAATCATTGCCTTCAGTAGCCTGTGCAGGTGTGACGGTGTCACTTTTCCTATCTACCTCTACCTCCAGTGGTGAGGTACGACGCAAGGTTTGGCTGCGGGTTTTATCAAGAGAGCGGTTTCGGGTCAGTGTCATGCACCAAGCCTCCCAATTTTGAACGTTTTCTGTTTGCGCAGGAGCTGTTTTCCAGACTTTTTCCATCACCTCCTGCACGACATCTTCTGCCTCGTGTACACTGCCGGTGATACGCAATGCGAATCGGTAGAGTTTGTGTCGGATAGGAAAAACCTGTTGGTGAAATAGATCCCAAGTCATGCGATTCTTTCTGTGTCTAAAAAATGTACGAAACTGCACCAATTACAAAGCAGACGGCACAACAGAGGCGATGTTACAGCAAACATAATTTTTCGGGAAATTTATTTAGAAACGGATGAGTTTGAAAAAACTTTTTGAGTCGCGAATACGTTCGGTACTTTTACGACCAACCAATTTCACTATGATTAATCTTTCTGACAAAATCGATCGCCCGTTCGTTCAAGCACTCGTTATTTTCGTAGCCTCTTTTTTGATTATGGGCATCGGCTGGGCATGTACTGCCTCCGGTCTGATCGCATTTGAAAGGCTTTTTGCCTGGTCGATCGGTTCTGCGCTCATGCTCTTTTTCGCACTAATGAACAGTATTCTAAGCCTCCGGGCCGTCAGCTTTGCCAAATATTGGGGTGCTTCGATTTATAGTTATATAGGTCTGGCCATTGCAACGAGTATGGCAGCCTGGGGGTTTTCAGGGGTCTCACTGGAAGAGGCTGGCAGTTACCGATGGATCTATATCGTAGTAACCGTCGGTTTTCTGGTTTTTCTTTCCCTGGTCAATTTATTGAAAATCATCGTGCGCTTTGCAGAAAATGAGGAGTGGAATCAACCTAGAAAACGGTAAATGCTACATCTATGCTAATTCCAAAAATTCATTCATATTTAACCTCTAACGTACTTAGGAGTACTTTTCTGCTCCAAGGCCTCCTCTTCTTTGTATCTGTTGCACTCCCTGCTCAATCACTCTTTGATTCCCTATATGACGTAAGGATCATAGAAATTCATTTCAACTCCGGAAAATCTGATCTAAGTACCCAATCCAAGCAGGCCCTGGATTCCTTACTGAACAATTTCAAAGGAGCATCTATCGAAAAAACCGTTCGAATTACTGCGCATACCGACTCCATTGGCAACCTGGATTTCAACAATAAATTATCCGAGCAAAGAGCCGAATCAGTCTCCAAATGGCTGATATCAAATGGGTTACCTGAAAAATCGATCATTGCTATTTCGGCTTTGGGCGAACTAGATCCCGTCCGCTCCAACGGCACAGAGGCAGGCAGATTACGGAACCGTCGAGCGACCGTAGAAGTGGCACGACGTGTTCCTATGGCCCTACTGGAAGGCCGTGTGACAGACAAAACAAGCGGGCAGGGCATAGAAACAACCATTTCCTTCCGTTCCAAAACCCGACAGGATTCTACCCGAACAGATAGCCTGGGGCATTATAGCGTTCGTATGCCTAAAGATACGGTGGTAAAGATCGAGGTGGTAGCAAAGAATTATTTCTTTGAATCCGTTACGATGAAAATCATGGGCAGCCCGGAATTGTACAAAAAGTATAAGTTCTCCCCCGATATAGCATTGCCTTCGGCCAAACCAGGGGAGAAAGCCGTAATCCGGGACCTATATTTTGTGGGAGATCAAGCAATACTCCTGAAGGTTTCGGAACCACAATTGCCTATGATTTTAAAATTCATGCAATTGAATTCTGATCTGGTGATTGAGATAGGGGGGCATGTAAACGTACCACTACCATATCCTGAAAAACAAAATTTTAAACTTCTTCCAGGCCAAACCCCCGCTGAATTTATGATGGCTCAACAGATTCCCTGGAAACAAGCCCTTTCAGAAAAACGCGCAGAAACCATCCTTCAATATCTACTAAAAAATGGCATCATGGCGTCCCGGATGACCGCAAAAGGCTACAAAAACGCCCAGATGTTGTTTCCATACGCCCGGGACGAACGCGAACAACAGATGAACCGCCGGGTCGAGATCACTGTTACAGGAAGAACGAGTCATTAGAATCAAGAATTTGTTGCAATTTGCCCTATCTTCGCGCTAATATGACTATTTCTGAAACAAACCACCCAATACCAGATACTGCAGAATCAGTACCTGATCCGCAGCAAAATGTTACGGTTGAAGCCGACGACGACATACAAACGAGCGAAGAATATTTTGAGCGTCATGAAATTGTAGCAGACCCAAAACAATCTTTGATCCGCCTGGATAAATTCCTAATGGATCGCCTCGCCAATCGATCCCGCAATAAGGTCCAAAATGCCATTCGTGCGGGTTCAGTGCGCGTGAACGACAAAGATGTTAAACCCAATTACAGGGTAAGACCAGGCAATACTATTTCCATAGTATTGCCAAGGTCGCTCGAAGAAAATTTTGACATCGCCCCGCAGGACATTCCGCTTAACATTGTCTACGAAGATGACGATGTGCTGGTGGTAAACAAACCCTTTGGACTGGCCGTACACCCTGGTGTAGGCATTCCAAATGGCACGCTGGTTAACGCAGTAGCCTGGCACTTACAGGAGCAATTTAAAAAGCTTCCGGTGAAAGATGGCAATGAGCCTAATCGCGCGGGTATTGTCCATCGGATCGACAAAGACACCACAGGTATTATGGTTGTTGCCAAAAACGGATTTGCGATGACGCACCTGGCCAACCAGTTTTTCAACCACACCCTGGAGCGACGCTACTATGCCCTTGTTTGGGGAGACATGGAGCGTGATGCAGGGACTATTCGTGGTAATATCGGCCGAAACCCTAATGACCGTCGCCTTTTCATGGTTTTTCCTGAAGGAGAAGACGGTAAATGGGCGGTGACACATTGGAAGGTGATAGAACGTTTTTACTATTGCACCCTGGTGGAATGTCGTTTGGAAACGGGCCGTACCCACCAGATCCGCGTCCACTTAAAATCCATTGGACACACCCTTTTTGGCGATATACGATACGGCGGAAATAAGATCCTGAAAGGCACGTTATACCCAAAATACCGCCAATTTGTAGAGGGCTGTATGGCACTCCTTCCCCGCCAAGCCCTTCATGCCAAAGTCCTGGGCTTTGATCATCCTACCAAAAAAGAGCCCATTCGTTTTGAATCTGAGTTGCCTGAAGATATGCAGTCCGTAATCGAACGCTGGAGGGGATATGTTATGGATAGAAAATAAATCAATTGGAAACTGAACAATGCGCGAATCGCATCCGGTCATAAAAAACGAATTACTGGCGAATCTGCTCCGCCCTCAACGCATTTTGTTCATTGTAAACCCCAAAGCGGGAACGAATCTACAAAAGCATATCCGAGATAGTATTGACAATAACTTAAATCACAAAAATTTTGAATATGGGATTTGGTTGACAGAACACGAGGGGCATGCAGCTGAATTAACCAGAAAGGCCCTTGAAGATGGGTATGAGATTATTGTGGCGGTTGGCGGTGATGGCTCTATCAATGAAGTGGCCTCTGCATTGGTGGGCAGCAGCGCGGTCATGGGCATCATTCCTGCAGGCTCTGGAAACGGGCTCGCCATGCACCTCGGTTATGGACGTGATATTGACGAAGCCATTAAAAAGCTGAACACTGCAGAAGTCCAAATAATCGATTGCGGCACTATGAATGGCCGCCCGTTTTTCAATATTTCTGGAGTCGGATTTGATGGCCTCGTTTCTAATTTAATGAAAGGGAGCCATTGGCGTGGCTTTTTGCCTTATTTCCTTAAGTCTGTTGAAGCTGGTCTGAGTTACACCCCTCGCGAGTGCTGTATTGAATTGGACGGTAAAATCCTGAATCTGAAATGCTTCGCCATCAGCATCGCAAATGGCCCAATGTATGGCTACAACTTCCAGATAGCTCCAAATGCACTGTTGGATGACGGGCTGTTTGAGGTTGTGATCCTGAAAGATGCACCGCGTTGGCAGTATTTTGCAGCTTTACCGTCCATGCTAAACAGCAAGATCTATAATGCAGATTTTGTAGAGCATTATGCAGCCCGTAAGGTAAAAATATCTGCTCAAGGAGAAAACCACGTCCATCTCGATGGCGAAGGCATCATAGTTAAAGGTGATTTGAATTTTGAAATAAAACCTGCTGCACTAAAGGTGTTGGTGCCAAAATCATGAGTAAAAAGCTTAACTCTCTTTCTGGCCTTGGCGGCCTCGTCTTTTCTACTGATCCTGATTTCAAATTGGAAGCAGATGAAACGCCCGTTGAGAACAAACTTGCAGCCCAACAAAACCTTCGAATTTGGCTCGAACGCGGCAGGGGAGGAAAAGAAGCGACCGTTGTAAAGGGCTATCTCGGTTCCAATGACAGTTTTGAAGCACTCGCTAAATTGCTCAAAAGCAAATGTGCTGCAGGTGGTAGCGCCAAAGACGGTGTCATCATTGTCCAGGGTGATCATCGTGACAAGGTGCTAAAGTTGCTTTTGGATCTGGGATATAAAAACACTAAAAAAGCAGGAGGATAGGGAATCATGTATTATGAATTTCAGGTTAAAAAACTGATAGACAAAATGAAAAGAGAAATTCTGTTCCTATTTTTTTCCATCGGCCTTCTACTAGCCGCCTGCAATCCGGTTCGATGGAGTACTGACCCGGTCAGACCCAATCAGCCGGGCAAGCCTATTCCCGGCAAACCAGCTCCGATGGATACCATCCGCTGGACACCTAATAATACGGGCAAACCGCCCATTGGAGGTGTGCCAGGCAAACCTCAATCCCCAAGCACCGGAGAGACCTATCATCTCGCTTTTTTGCTGCCGTTTTTAAGCAATCAAATGACGGATGGTACAGTATCAGATAAAAGCCGACTGGCCTTGCAATTTTACGCAGGAGCAAAAATTGCGCTGCAACAACTGAGCAGTGAGCTAGACATCAATTTAGTAGCTGATGTTTGGGATACCCAAGCTACTGATGCGGACTTTCAAAAACTTATGGCCAATCCCCAACTCGAAAAAGCATCTGTTTTCATCGGTCCGATACGCTCCAGTCATGTACAGACCTTTGCCGAATGGACCAAGAAACGCCATAAGATCCTGATTTCTCCTGAAAGTCCAACGGCAGATCTGACCACTCAAAACCCCGATTTTCTGCAAATAAACCCTTCACTTCGGGCGCATTGCGAGGCAATCACCCGGTATATTCGTAAGACCAACAAACCCGATGCCGTGACGCTTGTCTGCAAACAAAAAGAGGCTGATCGTTTGCCCTATTTTCAGAACGCGATTATCGGATCATCAGGAAGTGGTCGTTTTGCAGAACTTGTAATTCCAGACGAAACAATCAATTTTGACAAGGTCGATTTGAAAAAACACCTTCACGTTGACCGAACTTCGGTCTTTGTATTGCCCTCTTGGGCAAGCCAGGATTTTGTAATGGCCTTTCTTCGTAAATTGAAAGACATTAAAGGAACAAACCGTATAGAAGTGTATGGAATGCCACAGTGGCGTAATTATGATGCCATAGATCCAGAATACCTTAGCAGCCTGAATGTACACATCAGTTCAGCTTCCTGGTTCGATTACTCGGCACAGGATGTGAAAGGTTTTCAGCAAAAATTCTACGAAACTACCGGAACGATTCCAGATGAGGACGGGTTTAACGGATATGATGTTATGATGTTCACTGGCCGAATGTTGGCAAGCTATGGACTCTCGTTTCCAGCACGGATTGGTACCGTGACAGGAAATACTTTACGTGGCCAATATGCCTTCTCCAAAATCTTCAGTACCAGTGCCTTGGACGATAGCCACAATACATTGGATTATTGGGAGAATACATTTGTGCATATTTTGAAATTTGACAAGTTCGGCTTTGTGCCTGTTGAATAAAATGAATCAAAATCGCGAACAAAAGATCCGCGCTGTAATCCGCCAGTCACAACCCGATCTGACTGTAGTGTTGGAAAACATCTTCGATCCACTCAATATCAGTGCGGTATTGCGCTCCTGCGACGCGGTCGGGGTGCGCGAGGTGTTTGTCGTATACACCAAAAATTACCTCGACAAACGCGGCCTTGTATTGGGCAAGCGTACATCAGGCGGCACTTTCAAATGGATAGACGTTTACGTTTTTGAAGATTTGGAGGAATGCTTTCGGAGGGTACGAGAGCGCTATGGAAGGATTTTAGCTACCAGCCTTGGTGATCGGAGTAAATCTTTATATGAACTGGATCTGGTACAACCTACAGCCTTGTTATTTGGTAATGAAGATGATGGCGTAAGTCCAGAGGCATTGGCCATGTGTGATGGTAATTTTGCCATACCACAAGTTGGCTTTGCAGAAAGTCTAAATATTTCGGTGGCTTGTGCGGTCACCCTTTTTGAGGCAAGGCGACAACGCGAGGTGAAAGGCTTTTATGGCGCCCAAAGCAAATTCAGTGAAGCAGAACAGCAGCAACTTTTTGAGCGATGGCAAGTCATGCTGAGAGAAAAATCCTGGCACCAACAAATTTCGATCCCTATAAACCACGATTCGGAGGATATTTTGCCCATTTTTGTGGCACGCGACCCTTCTATTCCAACCAAACAGGCCATTCGCCCCAGCCCGGTGACTAACTTCGAACTATAACCAAACAGATTCCAACCATAAAATTCCTGAACGTAGATTTGCCCTCCAATTTTTTGAGCCGAAACCATGCAACTTTCCATCATTATACCACTTAAGAACGAGGAAGAAAGCCTCCCCGAACTTGAAGCCTGGATTCGCAGCGTATGCGAATCCCATAACCTTTCCTATGAGATCATCCTGGTAGATGATGGCAGTACCGACCGCTCCTGGAAAGTTATTGAACAACTAAAAGCAGCCAATCCTGCTGTACGTGGAATCAAATTTAGACGGAACTACGGCAAATCTGCCGGACTACATACCGGATTTCAGGCAGCAGAAGGCGCTGTGGTCATTACAATGGATGCCGACTTGCAGGATAGTCCGGAAGAGATTCCGGAACTCTACCGGATGATCACGGAGGATGGCTATGATCTGGTAAGCGGCTGGAAAAAGGTACGCCATGATCCTTTTAGCAAAACAATTCCAACCAAGCTCTACAACGCAGTGACGCGCAGCATGAGCGGTATTTACCTACATGATTTCAACTGTGGGCTAAAGGCCTACCGGATCGACGTAGTGAAAACCATTGAAGTATATGGCGAAATGCATCGTTATATACCTGTTATTGCCAAATGGGCGGGCTTCTCTAAAATTGGCGAAAAAATAGTAGAACACCGTGCCCGGCAATACGGTGTTACCAAGTTTGGTGGATTTGAACGCTTCATCAATGGCCCACTCGACCTGATGAGCATTTCATTTGTGGGTAAATTTGGCAAACGCCCCATGCACTTTTTTGGCACTTTAGGGTTGATCTCATTCCTGATTGGCTTTATGATACTGGCTTATCTGACTTTTGCCAAAACTATTTATCAGGAATACGGTATCGCTAACCGGCCGCTCTTTTTCTTTGGCATTTTAGCCCTAGTGATTGGCACTCAGTTATTCCTGACGGGTTTTTTAGCAGAAATAATCAATCGAAATTCGCCAATTCGGAACAGCTACCTGATTGACAAAGAGATTTGAGACCACTACTTTTCTTTGCCGGATAAGCGCTAAAAACCAGCTATAGTTCACCATCTAATACAGTGAATTCTTTTCCCTATTTAAAAGAATGAACCACCTCGCCTTACCCTCTTTTGCTGCCAGCGGCAACCTCCAAGGAGTCATCGAGATCCCGGCTGGAACAAATACCAAATACGAGTACAACAAGCAACTACTGCAATTTCAACCCGATATTCGCGACGGGCAGGTACGCCGGGTGGATTTTATGTCATACCCAGTCAATTATGGTTTCATTCCTTCCACCTGCATGGACAAGGAAAGGGGCGGCGACGGCGACCCACTAGATGTGCTTATTTTAGCGGAGCATCTTCCAACCGGATCTGTCGTAGAAGTCCAACCTATTGGCTTGCTCCTGCTAAAAGACCTGGGCGAACTTGACCATAAGGTACTGGCTATCCCGGTCGATCCGACCAAGCGAATTATCCGTGCGACCAATTGGGCTGAATTTCAGCGCGATTACAGCGCTTTCAGACATATCATCGAGCTGTTTTTTCTCTATTACGATGGCATGGGCACCATGGCTCTGCTGGGCTGGGCTGACGAAAAAATAGCGATTGAAGAAGTTAAAAAATGGCAATTAGTCGATTGACAGCAACCATTTTAATGATGCTACGTTCTTTCACAAGACCTTTACAGCACCGTACCTGCCATGACCACTTCTTTAATGTTACCGTTTTTAACTTTGGAGCCAAGCATTGCAGTCGACCTGATGGAATCCCTCCGATTTACTTTTTTTCGCAGCATCGAAGCCGCGGGGCAAGAATGGGATATTGCTGCCCCTGCAAAGGACATTTTCCTTCAACGGACCTACCTTCAAATTCTGGAAGCCAATCCGCCCGATGGCATGCGATTTGGTTATCTCCTTTTTTATAAAAATAACAGCCCGATCGGGGTCGCAGTTTGTCAAATCAAATATTTTAAAGGAGGAGACAACATTATTGATCTGGATATACCCAAAAAGGATGCTTGTTTCTTTTGGGGGCTGGCACAATGGGTCAAACGTTGGGTCGCCGGAAAAACAACTGCCGAAATCCTGATTTGCGGAAACCTATTGCTCACTGGCGAGCATGGCTATGCTTTTGATTATCAAAAAATCAACCCGGTTGACGCCATGGAAATTATGGATATAGCCCTGAACAGTGTCGTGGATAAGATGGCCCGTGAAGGGGTAAAAATGCCCGTCACTTTAATCAAAGATATCGCTCCCGCACACCAAAAAGAAGGCATATTTCTGGTTAGAAAGGGGTTTACCGTCTTTGATATCCAACCTAATATGGTACTTGAACTTCCATTTCAGAATATGGAATCCTACCTCAGTGCCATGTCCACAAAATACCGTACCCGTGCCAAACGCGCTTTTAAAAAACTGGACGGCATAGAAAGACGTGAACTTTCTTATACAGAAATTCAGCAAGAACTCCCTACCATTTATCGGCTTTATAGCGATATCGCCAACAATGCCGGATTCAACATGATAGACCTCAATGAGAAATACCTCGCCGCACTTGAACTCCACCTTAGCGAACAATTTACCTTGTACGCTTATTACCTTGAAGGCAAACTAATTGCGTTCTATACAACCATTCGAAACCACGATGAGCTCGACGCTCACTTCCTTGGCTATGAAAAAGCCCTGAATCACGACTATCAACTTTACCTCAATATTCTTTATGATATTGTAAAGATCGGTATTGATACGGGCTGCAAACGCATAGTCTTTGCCCGTACGGCTCTTGAGATTAAGAGCTCCATTGGGGCCGAAGCGCATAACCTGAACTGCTATCTTCGACACCAACATTCGGTGGCAAATAAATTTGTGCCAACCATTTTAGACTACCTCAAGCCTGTTGAGGTATGGCAACCCAGGCATCCTTTCAAAGAGGATTCACATTAAGTAGGATTAACCAAAAGAAAAAGCCGGAATCATGTAGTCCTGATTCCGGCTTTTTCTTACTATATTATCAAGCGAACGTAAAATTAAATTCTCCCCAACTACTCTACCGAACCACGGTCACGTCGCCGCGATAAAGCAGGACGCGCCCATCCAAAAACTTGACTTCGGCGAGGTAAACAAACACACCAGGACTGACAAAATCTCCATTGAAACGACCATCCCAACCTTCTGACAGGTTATCATTGTTCGGAATGAATTTCTCACGCTGGTAGAGCAATGCACCCCAACGGTCATAAATACGCAGGTAGTTCACCGTTTCTACACCCAGTCCAACATTGATATTGAAATGATCATTTAAGCCACTAGCATTGGCTGGAATGAAGACATTCGGAATGTATACGTTCCGATTAGGATCCACAACCACCATAACCGAACCAACACCGGAACAGCCAAACGAATCCTGTACGCTGAGGGTATAGGTCAAATTAACGAAGGTATAAGCCTCAGCGAATAAAGTATCTGGATTCAGCAGTCCCTGAGGATTCGACCAGGTAAAGCTCGCAATAGCCGCAGGACCAATAATAATTGGCTGCAAATCAGCTGTTGCGCCCAGCTCCACCTCAATAACGCTCGGATTGAAGGTCACCGTGATCGGAGCAGGTTCAGCAACAAAAATCGAATCGGTAAGTGCACAATCTTTTACGTCGATGTAAGTGATATAGTGTTTACCACCACCAATGCTTACCGGAAAATTAGGGTCAAGTACCGCACCAAAGTCTACACTATAACGATATGGGCCACCTGAACCGCCCGTGATAGAAAGGATATTCAATATCGTCTCGTCACCATTACAATTCAAAGGAGTTAAATCTTCATAATCACCCAAAACAGGAGGAGGATTTGCGATGGTAGCATTGGAGACTGAGGTACAGCCATTCAGGTCCGTCACGGTAACATCATAGGTACCTGCGGTCAACATCTCGGCAGTTTGCACCGTACCGGCATTCATACCTGCAGCATCTTCCCAATTGTAAGTATAATCAGGCACTCCACCCATTGCAACCACCTTGGTTTGGCCATTTTCACCACCAAAACAGGTTGGATTTGTAACGGAAGTAGTCAAGCCAATTGGTGCAGGCTGGCCGATATTAATGGTGTCAACAGAGTTTGTACAGCCCTGCTTATCTGTCATAGTCACGATATAGACCCCTGCCTTTAGACCAGAAACACTTTGTGTGGTTGCACCCGTACTCCAGAGGTACTTGTAAGGACCTCCATTCCCACCAGTAGCCGTGATGCTCGCAGAACCTGTACTGTTGCCAAAGCAACTGGTTTCGTTGGTTGTAAGGGCAGAAAATGTGATCTGGGGTGGCGTGGTGATTACAACAGTATCAAGGATAAAACAGTTTTTAGCATCCGTTATGATCACTGTATTTACACCGGCACATAAATTCAAACGCGCGGCACTTGAGCCACCATCATTCCATTGGTAAGTGAAAGTCCCAGGTCCATTCGTATAGTTCGTAATAGCCGTGGTAGTTCCGTCGCAGACACCAAAACAGCTCACCTGATCAGTAATCGGGTTAAAGTTATTGACAATCGCAGGTGGCTGGCCTAAAAGGAAACTTCCTGTCAGGGTACAACCAGCATTGTCAGTTATAGTGAGCACATAAGTACCCGCGGTCAGACCGAAGATAACCGGACTGTTTGGTGGCAATACGGTAGCTGGATTCCATTTGAAAGACAGATAGGGCGGTTGGCCGTCTTGAACACCAACAGCGATTTGTCCGTCATTATAGCCAAAACAGGAAGGTTTCATCAACGTTGTGTCCGAGAAGGACAATGGGGTCACCCCATTTACCGTAAGCGTGTCAATAGCCGTACAGCCCGTTGCGTCAACAACCTTCACAATATAATCGCCCCCTTGGAGGCCCACAATTTTGTGGGGAGGCATAAACGTAGTATCAATGAGCACTCCAAAGATATCCGTATAGGAAACAAAAAATGCGGTAGCAGCAGTCAATTCGATGGAGCCATCACCGTCACATTTCTCATTGGCAACCATCGAGGTGAAAGCTGGAGCACCTGGAACCGGCAAGCTATAGGTCATTGAAGCTTTACAGTTATTTTGATCTGTAACTGTCACCGTATACGTACCTGGCGCCAACCCACTTTGACAATTAGTTACGTTTCCTCCGGGTTGGCTCCAACTATATACATAGTTGTTTAAACCGCCTGTACCACCCAAAGCCTGAACACAAATCGTCCCGCTATTCACCTGATCGCAACCTGGGTTCACAACATTTAATATTACCAAGGAAAGCGTAGGTGGCTCTGTAATGATGGTGTCCATGGAGATCTTACACCCTAGTATATCTGTGGCTACAACTGAATAAGCGCCTGCAGGGAGGCCACTATAGGTTGAACTGGGGCTAACTCCTGTTTGCGTATACCCACTTGGTGTCCAGGTAAACGTATAAGGAAGACCTGTTGGCACGGTCTCTGTCACAGTAAGTGCAATAGAACCGTTATTTTGACCATTGCAGGATACATTCTTGAGAATAGTCTTTGTGATAGCCAACGCGCGCAAATCATTTAATACCAGGTTACTATCGATGAAGATGCAACCATTAGCATCTGTAATAACAACACTGTATTCCCCTGCAAAAGCACCGCCCAATACAAACGGATTATCCATGCCTGAACCAAGGACTGTATTGGTGTTTTCATAGATCCAGGTGTATTTATAAGAGGGACCGGCAAATGGGGTACCGCCTTCCGCATCATAGGTAATGGTACCATCCCCGACACCTGAACAGGAAGGTTTCGTATTCACCACACTTTGGGAACTGATCGGTGCTGGTTGGCCAAGTGTGCCTGAAGCAACTGAAGAACAGCCCGTATTGGTATCTGTAATGGTAACGGTGTACAATCCCGCCTTTATTCCATTTTGGGTCGGAACACCTTGCACCGTCATGTTGGCGGGTGCCCAGGCATACGTGTAATTAGATCCCGGGTTTGCCACAATAACCCCGCCTTGTAATACTACGGCACTGATGGTGCCTGTACTTTGACCGTTACAAAGCGGTTGTTGTACAAAATTGATCTGTGCCCCCAAGCGTTTGATGTCTACTACAAACGTGGTACAAACAGTAATCCCCAGACCATTTTTGTCTGTTACACAAATTTCGTAATTGTATTGCGTGTTGTTAGTACTACCCACATTAGGCACAGCAAAGCCACCTCCGGAATTGGCAACTATTCCGGAGTAGGTTGGTCCGGGAACTGATGGGTTTTCTTTTACGATAATGTCATACGGTGCTTCGCCTCCGATTGGGTTAATAAGCAAGGTAGCCTGCCCCAAACAGGTAGTATCAAACAACGCGTACGATAATTCGAGTGGTAAATATGAAATACAAATCTGGCCTGTGTCTACCGTGATGGCTAAGTTTTTACCATTGTCATCCTCCAGAGAAACTCCAGCGGGGTTATTGATAATACCAAGGCCAGAACAAGTGCCCAATGGACCTAATGCCGTAAAACAGAGCTCAAATAAAGTGCCTCCGTTGGGAATTGTGATGGTAGAAGAGGTGATATTGTCAAAGATCTGAACGCCAATCAAGCCATTTGAGGTTTGCAGGGTATTCAAATTTGCCGGACCAAAAAACGGAGCAATGATGGGATTGACGTTCTGGATAGCATTAAATTGCAAGATAGTTTCATCCCATTCCATTGAAAATGAAGCCGATAGAATAGCGAAGTTATCTACAGTAACCGGAATACAGATCTGTTCTCCAGGGGGGACAATATTGTCTGGGAATGTAAACTTGACGTTATCTGCCGGATTACAAACATTCATATCGATCTGAAAAGTGGCTGGACAACTTTTACCATCTTCGATCAATACATTATAGAGGCCCGACTGAGGCACCGAAAATGAAATACTCGACAAGTGAAAAAGATTCGAGGCAGAAGTATGTACAATTGCCTTTACAGACGGATCACTCGCCAAGGAAATTTTGATCGTGTATACCGCGTTAGGGTCATATTGAGGATAGCCACCACGAACGGTAAAACGCCCCAAGCAATCATTGTCAAAGTTATTGCTTATACCAGTTGCCGTAATTTCATTCAGATATACTACCTCAAAGGCTGCAGCTGTATTCAGCGCGACGCAAGGGCCGGGAGGAAATCCTACCTGTGAAGACTCATAGGTATTCGTAGCAAAATTATCCACCGTGATCGGTGCAAAATAGAGCTTAATGGGCTGACCACCATTAAAGGTGGTCTGAAGTGCCCCACTATTAAAAAACCAGGTTGCGCCACCATTCGGTACTGCCTTTGTAATGTAAATCCCATTAGCAGAACCCGGCAACAAGCAAGGGTCTCCAGGGATCGGAGGCAGGGCATTGCCTATGATATCTTGTAAGGTTGGGCCTGTGGATGTTGGAGGGCAGGTAAAAAAACCATACGCAATACCCGGAGTGGTCGTACCATCAGGATCGCCACTCAAATCTGCGTCCATATTATGTTGTACCAACAAAGAGTCGCCAAAGCAAAGATAAATAGGCGATGGACCAACATCATTGCTTGACCCTAAGAATTGACCGAATGTTGTAGTACCAGCATTGCCACAAGGAGCATCGGAAAGTGCAGAAGAGTTCTGAAGTTTTTTAGCGTCAAAAGGCAGATAATGAATATCATTAGGCGTCTGAGCGCGTAAAAAGAGAGGTGCGGTAAGGAAAAAACACGCTAAAAAAGGGATTAGAAGTCTGTACATCAGTTTAATAATTTTAACAAAGGTTGATGGATAATAGGAATCGAAAAACGGGATTTTCGTTAGAATTGGGTTGTTTTGCAACAATATATCGGAAGATTCATCAGGGCTCGGAAATGCTGTTTAGGCCAGGATTTTTTAACATTAATGAACAGCTGAAAAGTGTCTCAATAATTAAAGCCTGGCTTATTATGACATTGGCCGCAAAAGTAGGCAAATGCCCTCTATCTGACCCATTCAAATTTAAACAAATCTTCTATATTAACACGTACTTGGTCATTAAAATGAGAAAAAACGTACTTTAACCAGCTTTAATGCCAACCGCTTCTCAGCGCTTCAATGCCGCTTCCCACGCAACACGACCGCTTCTACAACATTACTGCCAAAGGCATAGGGAAGTCCTGCAAGAGACAACATTGGACGTGTTATGAACAAATTTGCAATCTTACCGACAGCAATCGTGCCATAATCCGCCTCCAATTCCATGGCTCGCGCTCCATTCAACGTTGCCGCATTCACCGCTTCTTCTGGCAGCATTTTCATTTTTGCGCAAGCCAGAGACACCACAAAAGGCATATTTCCGGAAGGGCAGGATCCAGGATTATAATCTGAAGCAAGTACGACCGGTAGTCCCGAATCCATCATCTGCCGGGCAGGAGCAAACGGAATACCCAGGAAAAAGGCACAACCAGGCAATAAGGTAGGCAAAGTTTCACTGTTTTTAAGCACCTCTATTTCGGCCTCGCTGGTATATTCGAGGTGGTCAACAGAAATGGCCTGGTTGGCCACCCCTACCTGAACCCCTCCTGTAAGCCCAAGTTCATTGGCATGGATCTTTGGCTTTAAGCCCCATTTCCATCCAGCCTTCAGGATCAAGTCTGTTTCTTTGGGTGTAAAAAAACCTTTGTCGCAGAAAACATCGCAATAATCAGCCAGCCCCTCACCTGCCACGCGAGGCAACATTTCATTGATAAGCAAATCAATATAGCCTTCCCGGTTGGTTTTATATTCCAGCGGAATGGCATGTGCGCCTAAGAAACTGGCTTTCACAGGAATGGGGGATTTCTCTTTTAGTTGCCGCACTACCCGCAACATTTTTAGCTCACTTTCTAGCGTTAGCCCATAGCCACTTTTTATCTCAATCGCCCCCGTTCCAAGTCCAATAACCTCTTGTAGTCTGCCCCAGGCACTTTCAAAAAGCGCCTCTTCGCTCGCGGCTTGCATTTTTCGCGCCGAGTTCAGGATTCCCCCGCCTCGTTCCGCGATCTCTTCGTAAGAAAGCCCACGGATACGGTCCACAAATTCCTCCTCCCGTGTGGCCGCGAATACAATGTGTGTGTGCGAATCGCACCAACTCGGTAATACGAGCCTTCCGGAAGCATCCAATACTTCGTCGGCACGCTCTGGACAATCGGTCATTGGTCCAAAAGCCTTGATCCTGTCATGCTCGATCAACAAATAGGCATCGTGAAGGACAGGCACAGAAGCCATCTCCGCCCCTTTCACCAATTGGCGTCGATGATGCTCCGCTTGAACGAGAATGCGGATATTTCGAATGAGTAAGTTCGACATAAGCACTTATATCAGTAGATTAGGCAAGCATGGCCTTATTTGGAAACGCAAAACTACCTACTTTTGCTGGCCGAATTTGAGTAGACAAAGTCATTTTATCGTTAGATTTCATGCAATTCAAAAAATAAGTAAATAATATGAAAAATATAATCAAAACCCTGGCCTTTGGACTGATCCTGTTGCTCATAGCTTGCCAGAATCCTCCTGCCTGCAAATATAAACCAACCCCCATTTTTGCCAAGGATCTGCCACATATCGTACAATACAATTTTGAAATACAAGGCTCCCAATCCCTTGAAAGTCTAATGCTGGATCGTGGAATTATGGTCGAAGTCGGTCAGGAGGTTTGTGGAGATACCAAACAAGAGTTTCGCTTTAAGGTAAAGGGCGATTTCACGGTTCAGCCTGATTCATTTTGGCTGAAAGAAGCCTCCAGACAATTCGTCTATTTAAGCTCATTCTCTCCAAAGCAAGCCGCGTTGAAAGATTGGGGCGACATCATTGAACTTCGACGTAAGGACATGAGCCTCGGTCAAGCTCGCGAAGTACAGCCTGGTGTTTTTGTGCGGGTAGATCGGGTGATAAGCCCGGAGGAAGCTGTTTTATCGGTGGTTTTTTCCCAGAAGTAGCGGTTTGAATGAAACCTGCTGAACTTTGTACTTTCTCCAGGAAGGTCACCACACAAATAACGCTGCGTGTTTTCCATTCGGTGGCATGGCTGGGTATTATGAAGGCAACAGGTTCAGCATTGAAACAAGCCTGTGCATTGGAAAAACAAGAGATTTAGGCCTGCTAAACTGGAAAATTTATGATTTTTCAGACAAACTTAATTTAGTTTTGGAAATACAATGAAAAGTACCTTACTTTCGGCTCAAACTTATCACGTTTCACAAAAATAACATTTGACGGCCTATGATGAACGAACTCGTAGAAACCCACATGACGAAAGATGTCGTCACCCTTAATCCCGACAGTACCTTAGGCGAAGTGAGGGAAATATTGCTTAGTAAACATATCCACCACGTTCCTATTTTGGAAGGTAAAAAGTTGGTGGGCATGATCACTTCTTGGGATATTTTCAAACTTGGAAAGTCTGTAGAGGAATACAATTCCATGAAAGTCAGTGAAATCATGACCCGCAAGGTAGCTACCCTGGATCCAGGCCAGCACCTTGGCGCAGTAGCTGAAGTCCTGACACGTCACCTCTTTCATGCAATACCTATTGTAAACGATGAACATGAATTATTGGGTATCATTACCAGCACCGACATTGTCCGCTACGAGCACATCAAAGAGTATCCGGAAAATCTGGAGAAATTCGTGGGAGAAAACATGTAGCACCAAATAATGTACTACCAAAGAGCATAAACAAACGCTGCTAATCAACCGATTAGCAGCGTTTTTTTATGTCCTTATGCTTGATTTTTTGTTCGTTCGTGTAAGTAACAGGCATGGTAAAATAATGTGGTCGTAGATTTCCGGAAGGTAGTGAAAGACTTAGCTGACTACTCCTTATGCAGTAAAAGGGACGAAAAGGTGCTAACAGGTACTACAAATATTGATTGGGTTTTCTTTTCTTCTATTTATGCCAAAAACTAGTATAATACATTGATTATCAATATAAATAAAGTTATTGTTTGAGCATATATAGCCTTAGCATGAAAAATAATGAACGATTGCCAGGCTTTGGGGTTTTATTAGGCCGTAAGCTCCAGACCACTGGACATTTTCTAAAATCGAGAACCATAAGGTTTTTGAAAACCTTATAGGTCTGGGGACAAAACAAAAATGTCCAGTAGTATGCGTAAGCTCAAGCAATCGTTCATAGTTCATCGCTAATAAATGTCTGTTCACACCCTTAAAAGCGTTCAACGCTTACCGCTCTCCCCTGAAGCTGCCTGGGATTTTTTCTCGAATCCCATGAATCTCAAAGAGATAACACCTGCTCATCTTGGATTTAAGGTTACCTCCGACCCCGATTTTTCTGCCCGAAAAATGTATGCCGGCCAGGTGATCACCTACACGGTTAAGCCTTTGTTGGGCATTCCACTTTTTTGGATGACCGAGATTACCCATGTTCACGAGGGGCAGTTTTTTGTCGACGAGCAACGCGTGGGCCCTTATGCCCTCTGGCATCACCAACACCATTTTAAAGCAATCCCGGGGGGCGTTGAAATGACAGATCTGGTTCATTACAGATTACCCCTTGGATTTTTGGGTGATGTAGCACACTGGCTATTCGTGCGCAGTCAGTTGCGTACAATTTTTGATTTTAGGACTAAAAAGCTTGTGGAACTGTTTGGCGAAATGGATTGAGCATCCCAGAAGACCTCAATATTGCAATTTTTTCCAACGCTTGATACGGTGCAACCCTGCACGCATCAGCACCCAAATATGTGCTAAAAGCGTAGGGAAAAAACCAAAATGGTAGCGCATCACCTCAAAGCGGTTGCGCAGGCTTTGCTGGTGGCGTTTTTTGGATAGCCCACCCATAAGGTAATTGGTCACAATACCCCCGACATGTATGTTTTCCGGACTTTTTTTGAGGATCTCTATGCACCAGTCATAATCCGCGCATAATTCAGCGGTTTCGCGATACGCTGGCGCAAGCGAACGGCGTGGCACAAAAGACTGGTGTACAACCAACATCCCGCCGAGGTAGTTTTTCCAGTTTAACTGGGTCGGACAATGGCGTGTGCTGAGTTCGCTCATCGTCCCCTGTGGCATTCGGGCATCGTTCACGAGCATTGTTTCACCGTATAAAACCCCTGTTTGGGGCCTGATATGCGCAGCCATTTGCTCCAGGGTATCCGGCGCATATAACCAGTCACCCGCATTTAGAAACTGCACAAAATCGCCGCTTGCAATGCGCAGACCCTTGTTCATAGCATCGTATAAACCGCGGTCTGGCTCGGAAATCCAATGCAGGTGGGGTATTTTGGCAGCATATTCCTGAATTATTTCTAAAGAGCCATCCTTCGAAGCACCATCCACCACAATATATTCGATATCCGGGTAGGTTTGACGCAACACACTCTCCATGGTTCCAGCCAGGAGTGCTTCGCCGTTGTAAACTACTGTGATGATGGAGAAGGTCGGCATAAGAGGTTGGAATTTGCTAATTTATGAATTACCTTTTTAGAAACACAGATGACATTACCCGTTTACAGCTAAAATAAACCAATCCTGTCTATACGTGCTTGATAAAATCGCCCCGTCCCCAAAACGAAGATAAGATTTTTGAAGCGCAAATGTAAGAATGACCAACCTTTGCAAGCCCGAACTTATACTATATCATGCAAAAGCTACTTTACACCCTGATTTTTGTCCTCCTGTGCTTACCTGCTTTTTCTCAAAAGATCAACAAGTATTGGGTTGAATTCAAGGACAAAGATAATTCTCCTTATTGTACTTGCCGGCCAGCAGAATTTCTGTCCGCGCGGGCACTCGAACGTCGTGCACGAGCCAGCATTCCAATAGTAGAAAACGACCTGCCTGTCAGCCCGAATTACCTTCGCCAATTGACCGCCAAAGGCGTGCAAATCCATAATACCTCGCATTGGCTAAATGCCGCTGCTGTCATGGCCGACTCTACCTCCGCCAAAAGCCTGGAAACCCTGGCATTTGTAAAAACGGTGCGCTACCTCGGGCCACACCTCAAATACCGAAACCAACCCAACCGACCAGTCAAAAAACGCACACCCTTAATCACAGACCCCGCCATTCAAGGCGATGACATATCGATCTGGGGATACGCCGGAGAACAAAATCAACTGCTGGGCATTCCTGTACTTCAACTCGCCGGACACCGTGGAGCAGGCATCTGGGTGGCCGTGATGGACGGTGGATTCGCCAATGCAGATACTATTCCGATGTTTGACAGCATTGGGCTCCAGGGACGACTCATTCCTGGCTGGGACTTTGTAGAACGCGACGCTGGCGTATTTGAGGCCGCCCAACATGGCACCTCTGTCCTTTCCGTCATGGCCTCAAATCTACCTAAATATTTTGTAGGAACGGCACCGGATGCGACCTATTTTTTGATCAAAACGGAAGATACAGGTGGCGAATATCCCATTGAAGAGATCAACTGGATTGCAGGAGCTGAATGGGCAGATAGTATCGGAATAGACATCATTAATGCATCTCTGGGCTATACCAGTTTTAATGACAATACCTTAAGCCATACCTACCCGGAACTCAATGGCCGTACAGCCATCGGTTCTCGTGGTGCGAGTATTGCTGCCACCAAAGGTATGATCATTTGCAATAGCGCCGGGAATGAGGGCGGTGGAGCCTGGCATTATATGGGTGTTCCTGCCGATGCGACTGGAATTCTGGCCGTAGGTGCTGTAAGTGCAGACGGGAAACGCGCGTCATTCAGTTCCTTTGGCCCTACTTCAGACGGACGGATCAAGCCGGAATTAGTAGCTCCTGGTGATAATATTGTGGTTGCTGGCAATGTTGGGATTGCTCTGGGGCTCGCTAGTGGCACTTCACTGGCCTCTCCCATGCTTGCGGGTGCATTGGCTTCTTTATGGAGTGCATTCCCCAAAAAGACGGCTTCTGAGGTGCTCGATGCCGTTTTTTCTTCTGCCGACCAGGCTGAAAGACCCGACAACGGGCGCGGTTACGGCCTTCCTGATATGACTGAAGCCTGGATCCAACTGGGTGAAATGTCTATCGGTAACGGAGGACTTTTTAGTTTCGATCGAACTGGTAATGAACTGATTTTCAGCTTCAGCACTGACGTCTATTACCCCGGCGATCTGGTGGAACTGCGCAATGATTTAGGGCAAAAAATTGCTGGTATCTTAGCTGTTTTTGTCCAGAACAAAATTTCAACCCTGACAATCAGGGGCCTGGTGGAAGTACCACCAGGGCATTATCAGATCGTGCTGTCTAATAAACAGGGGGTGAAACGGCTGGGGACAGCAATTTGGCGTTAGCAATCCCAAATTTTGAATTCGACCTCGAAGAGGTTAAACATTGGTAGATGTTATGATGAAGCACAAGAACCTCGGAGAGGTTAAACATTGGTAG
>CANJPT010000049.1 GCA_947476195.1 Lewinellaceae bacterium
ATGGGTTTTGTATTTAAAGCTAAGCCGGATGCTTTTGCTTCTTCTTGCTGTGCGGACAAGGTTATATGAGTTTGTTTTTATTTTCCAAGTTTAAAAGTTGCAGACCCTAATAAGCCCCGGTCGCAGTAGATCCCAACTACATAAGTACCGGCTTTAAGGCGCTCGTCAAACTTATAGCCAAACGTGATCCGCTGTACAGCCGTCAGATTTACTTCCTTGATCTGCTGAGCCGTTATGTTTACAGGACCTGCAGGAGCATTGATAGTGGCTTTACTTGCGATTTTACTAATGATGGGGACCGCATTTTCATCCGTCATAGCCAAATAGAGTTTATGCTCGCCCTGGTAAGACAGTGGCACGTCAGCCAAATCGAAGCTCACGAAAATCTCCCGTGCTTTTTTGGCTCTGCTAGTAAGTTTATCGCCCTTGCGTTCGCATTGTACAGAGAATGAAGTAGCTTTAAATATAGCGGACTGGGTCTTTTTTATCTGAGCTTCCAGCTGTTTGGCCAAGTCCTGTACCTGACCAGTCAGATTGGTATTTGCGCCTTTAAGCTGTGCATTGTCTGAGGTTAACTGAGACACCTGGGTTCTTAGTTGCTCATTTTCGAGGCGTAAGCCAGTAATTATAGTTTCAAGCTCGATGCGGGCTTTTTTCAAGGCATCCACCTGAGCACGGAGTGCACTAAGATCCTTGACAGAAGTCGTCCTGATTTTCTGGATAACAGTTTCCTTTTCCTGCACTTGTTGGGCAGAGGAAGCAACGCGGCCCTGCAGGCTTTCGTATTCAGTACGCAAGTCAGCGTAAGCATTGGTCATGCTATCAAGTGAGTTGGAAATCTGAGTTTTTTCGGCTTCTAACGCCACCCGAACTTGTTCCAGTTTTTCATTTTCGGCGAGGTAGTGCTTAGATTTTTGCCAAAAGAAAAAACCAAGACCAGCAGATAATAGAAGCAAAATGGTTATCACAATACCATAGGTACGGGGATTCTGATTATCACTCATTTTTTAAAGACCGTTTTAGAAGTTGGAAGGATATTAAAATAGATTTTTGCCAAAAAGATATAGCGATGTTTGAACATGTTTTTTAGCAATGTTGCCGTTACATCGTACTTTAAACAAAAAAAACAGGGTCAAACAATCTACTTTGGGCGAAAGATAGAGAGCTTTCGAAACTTTTGATATTTAAATCGAAACTTTTAATTGCAATTTAACGGCTCAGTATCTTGATTCCACTGTTTAAGGCCTACAGCGCCTTTGTATTATACTTTTCAATAGCTTTAGGGTCATATTTAATATGGAGATTAATCCACATCAAGCGTGAGATTCTAAAAATATAAACAAAATTGACAATGAGAAATGTGCTCAACAAACTAAATGCCACTGTTTGACTACATCCTAAATACCAATGAAAAAACGCTATAAAGAGGAGGCAAAACCAACCTGTCCAAATGTATGAAATGAACATAGAGCCATAATAGTAGCCTGGTTCGGGGAAATAATTCAGGTCGCATTTTGGGCAACGCTTATGCATATCGAAGGACCGGACAAACGACCAACTCCCGGTCTCAAACATTTCACCTTCATGGCAGCGTGGACATTTGAGGTGAAAAATGCTGTAACGCTTTGATTCTTTTTTTAAAATTGACATTTTATAGACTTTTGACTGATAGACTTTACACAAAAACAAGCATTTATGACCCAAACACAAATTTAACCACAAAGGTGACTACTCTATGCGAGAGTATACTCAACTTTGCCTTTGAAAATGAAATAATGGCCACCGAGGAACTACTTCTACGTCTGCGAGATCAGGACCGCTCTGCGCAAAAATGGCTTTATGAACGGTATTCACCGCTCATGTTTAGCGTATGTAAGCGTTATTTGCGTTCGCGCGAGGATGCTGAGGAGGCCTTGGTGAGTGGTTTTTTTAAAGTGTTTTCGCAGGTTGAAAGTTATTCCGGTACTGGAAGTTTTGAAGGATGGGTAAGAAGGATCATGATAAATGAGTGCCTGATGACCTTGCGAAAAAACCAGCCGCTGATTTTTCCGGGTGATGAAGCAAATATTCCGGATCAAACGGATGGCTTCAATATCGAATCGGATATTTCGGTCCGTGAAATCATTGAGCTATTGGATCAATTACCCTCGGGTTATCGGACTGTTTTTAATCTCTACGTGCTGGAAGGGTTTAAACATATTGAAATTGCTGAAACGCTTGGAATTAGCATTAATACCAGCAAAAGCCAGCTTATTTTAGCTAAGGGGAAGCTTCGTAATCTGATGAAAACCAAAGGGTATTTTTAACGATTATCTACGAGCAGTGGCTATTAAAGCCATTTTTCGTTCATCGTTCATCGTTGTAAACCATGCCAGATCTATTTGACTTTTTTAAAGAAAATGAGAAAAACCTTCAGGAGCAGCCTTCTGAACAGGTATGGCAAAGACTGGAGAAAAAGCTCGAGCGTACGCGTCGTCCAAAACGGCGTGGTATTCAATTTTTACAACTCTGGGTGGTGGCACTTCTGCTGCTGATCTTAATATTGGCTGCCGTAATGGTTTGGCATTATACCCGGCGGTAATTCCTTCCAAATTTGTTTCCTGTGCCGGTTGGCTATATTATCACTAATTTAATACGGTAAGCGTAGCTTTGCTTCTTAGTTCTTAAATGATATGACCTCTACTCACACAATACTTTCTGAACGCGTCCAGAACCTTTCTGAATCTGAAACCCTGAAAATGGCCCGTATGGGTCGAGAGCTTCGCGCTCTTGGACATGATGTTATCAGCCTGAGTCTTGGAGAGCCCGATTTTGATACGCCCGATCACATAAAAGAAGCTGCTTACCAAGCACTCAAAGACGGCTATACTAAATACACTCCGGTGTCAGGTTTGCCAGAACTGACCAAGGCTATCAGTGAAAAATTCAAGCGTGACAATAATCTGGACTACCGACCTGACCAAATTGTGGTAAGCAACGGAGCCAAACAGACGATCTATAATCTCTGTCAATCGCTGCTCAATCCTGGCGATGAGGCAATCCTGTTCTCTCCATATTGGGTATCGTATGTAGAAATTGTAAAACTTTCTGAAGGTGTACCGGTCTGCGTATATGCTGGTGTCGAACACGACTTCAAACCAACGCCTCAGCAACTGGCTGAGGCCATCACGCCGCGTACCAAGTTCGTGCTCTTTTCTTCGCCCTGCAATCCCACTGGAAGTGTTTTTACGCGCGAAGAATTGGAGGCGTATGCCAGGATCCTTGAACCACACAAGCATGTTGTGATTATCAGTGATGAGATTTATGAATATATCAATTTTACCCATGAGCATGTGAGTATTGGCTCTTTTCATCAGGTGAAAGACCGTACAGTCACCGTAAATGGTTTTGCCAAAGGTTTTGCCATGACTGGCTGGCGTCTGGGTTATATGGGCGCGCCGAAATACATTGCCGATGCTTGTTCCAAGATTCAGGGACAGGTGACCAGTGGCGCTGCATCATTTACCCAAAAGGCAGGTGCTGTGGCCTTGATGGCCGATCTTAGCCCTACTGAGGCCATGCGGGAGGCCTTCCGTGAACGGCGTGACATCATCCTTTCGATGATCGAGGAAATCCCTGGTATTCGCGCGAACCACCCGGATGGAGCCTTTTACATTTTCCCGGATGTGAGCAGCTATTTTGGGAAAACTGATGGCCATACTGTGATCAAAGATGCGGATGATTTTTGCGATTACGTGATGAACAGTGCTTATGTTGGCCTGGTATCCGGCGCAGCGTTTGGCGATCCTAATTGTTTCAGGTTAAGTTATGCTGCTTCAGAGGAGCAATTACGCGAGGCTATCCGGCGGATGAAGGATGTGTTAGGGCGGTTGAAATAGGAAATAAAGCCTACCTTGAAGCAATTCTGGTTTTATGCCAGGACAAGCTACTATGATTCCTATTGGAAACCATCTTTAATTGCCTGATTGACAGTTTTATAGCGGACAAAGTGGGCCTTGCCGAGCATTTTCTGAATGTGCCGCTGGCGGCTCAGCTCAAAGGAAATTTAAATACTCTTTTTGACAGCAATCAATTGCGCGAAGCAGGGATAGGGAATGATTCAGTCCTCACGCAGGATAAACTGATCCGCAGCGATAAGATCTATTGGCTGGATCCCAAGCACAATGACCTACATGAAAATAACTTTTTCCTGCTTATGGATCTTTTTGTGCGACACTTAAACAGTACCTGTTATACGGGTATTACGGGTTATGAATTCCATTACGCACTGTATGAAACGGGTAGTTTTTACAAGAAACACCTGGATCAGTTTCGAAGTAATAAAAGCAGGGCTTTTTCCATGATCATGTACCTAAATGCTGATTGGCAGCAGGAAGATGGAGGAGAATTGCGCATCTTTAATGAAGGCAATACTCAAACAATTGCGCCCCTGAATGGCACTTGCGTTTTTTTTAAAAGTAGTGAATTGGAGCACGAGGTACTCGTTACCAATGTGCCTCGCATGAGCATAACAGGCTGGTTGAAAACCGATTGATGGAACGACTTAAAGAAAAAACTCCCAAGCCGTACGATATGCCCCATGTTCGGAGCAATAATCCAGAAACTCCTGATAAAACTTGTTGTGCCCGATTGTTTCTGAATCTCCGATAACGACTAAAACCATCCGAGCTCTGGTCATGGCCACATTCATCCTACGGTAATCCTGTAAAAAACCGATTTCATGTTTGTTGTTGGAACGAACCAGGCTGATGTAGATCACATCACGCTCCTGACCTTGAAAACCATCGATGGTGCTGATTGTAATTGTTCCTGAAGACATTAAAGCTGCAAGTACCGAATCTTCCCGGAATATTTCTTCCAGTTTATTTACCTGCTCCCGGTAAGGCGAAAGCACGCCAATACTCGGAAGGGTGGGGGATAGGTCTACATTTTGAAGTTCTCCAGATGCTGCCGTATCACTGTATCGCCGCAATAACGGGAGTAAATGTGCCCGTACCAGCATAGCTTCTTCCGCATTGAACTTGCTCAGATTTCGGTGCAAAGCACCAGGGTTTTCTTGTACGCGTTCTTCGAATCCACAGCCTGCGGTATCAATAAAGGTAACACTGGCTTCCGCTGGGTTGATATCTGGGGTTGACAATTGGTGACCAGCTACGCTATCATCTGCTACCAGTTCGCCTGCGTAGAAATAATGATTGGGAAATCCCATGATTATCCGATGCATCCGGTATTGCACGGTGAGCAGGTTGACATAGTCTGGAAGGGTTTTCAGGCAGCGTTCGATTAGGGTGGTGGAAAGCCCTTGACGAGCGGCATCAGCGTTTTTAACGGTTGGTGGAAGCTGGAACGGATCGCCGGCTAGTACAACCCGGTTACATTTGGCAATGGCTATCCAGCAGGCGGGCTCCAATGCCTGTGCTGCCTCGTCGATCACACAGGTACGAAACCGACGCTTTTCTAAAAGGGGGTGTGCAGCACCTACTAAGGTACAGGTAATGGCCTGCGCACTACTAAGGATCTCATCAACAATGCGATCTTCCAGCGTTCTGGCCCAGGCATCGAGCTCCCGTGCCTGTTGTTTTAGGTGCGTGCGCTCCCGGCGATCCTCCGCGTCAAAGTTGCGTTTGAAACGCCCGGCTTGGCGGCGGAAATCTGCTGCTGCAATCTTCACCTTTTTGATGTTTTTAGCCTCTGGATGCGCTGCCAGAAGGGCGTCTACGGTATGTTGTAGTACGCTTTCATCTACGCGGCTTACATTGCCAACACGTACCACTTGCAGGCCCTGACTGGCTAAGCGTTCGGTGAGCAGATCAGCCGCCGTATTGCTGGGTGCCGTAACAAGTACGGTTTGCTCGGTTTGTGCCAGCGCTTTGATTGCAGCAACCAGGGTGGTGGTTTTTCCGGTTCCAGGCGGCCCATGGATAATGGCGACATCGGGATTGTAAAGGATGGCTTCGACGGCCATTTGCTGAGATGGATTTAAGCCACGAAGGGCCCTTCCCGCTGTATCCAAGCCTGAATCGTCCGTTGATAGATCTAAGCCTTTCTTAACTTTAAAGTCCGGTTCATAAACCCCGACAGGAGCACTGCGTCTAATAGTGGATGGAGTGAATACTTTGGATGGAGTTGTTTTCCACTCGCCGGAGGAGTTTTGGCGGCTTGTCATAATATCCCGCAATTCAGCCAGTCGGTCTCCTTTCGCAGTGATTACTTTTTCCAGTGCGCGGTTCATCTCGTGGTAGCTGCGATCATCGAAGAGCATATCTACTCCGAGTTGTCCGGCGTTGATCCAATCGGGCACATCCCGCGCATTAAGGGTTATTTTCATTCGATTGCGCTCCACAAAGTTGATCACACCTTGTTTTTCCGGCTCATCTGTATCGGGAGCAAGGCTGAACAGACTTACCGGCTGTCCTGCACGGAGTTGATGTGGCGCATTCAAACGCGTCGAGCGCTCTACCATGATAAATGCTTTTTCACTGAGTGCAAATCCCGTATTCACCACTTGCAGCGGATACCAGGTATACCCGTGTTCTACGCGGTCGGAGAGTGGTTTGCTCCGGACCAGTTCGAGGAAAGCACGATGATCTGCTTCTTTTTCCTGCCGAAGCAGTTGACGTAAGTTTTGAAAATGTGGGTGTTGCTGCTCAGATGTCATGTTGGCCGGCGAAGGTACGACGGTTAAACGCTTGTTCGGGAATTGGGTTTTGGCCTGCATTCGACTAATTTGATTTCATCCAGCCTTATCCCTCTACCAGCGGAACGCAGAATCGCCTGCAAATTTTGCCTTTAAACATTTTGAGGGTCCCAAAGCATGGTGATGCATAAATTTGAGTACAATATGGGGTCGGAGCGCCCGGCTGCCGACATCTGCCTCGCTGAAATTTCAGCTAATCATCCTATTATAACCGACCCGTCGGCAAAGAATATAACAACAAAGTATTTTCCCCAAAATATTCCTTAAATGCCAGTCCAAATGAACCAGGGCTACTAAAGCCCACCAATTCAGCAATAACCTGTGGCGTTCCGGCCCGTTTTTCGAGCAATACTTTAGCTTTTTCAAGGCGCATTTCGCGGATGAGTTGCACGGGCTCTTTGCCGGTGAGCACTTTTAACTTCTTGACATAGTGTGCTTTAGTGAGTTGCAGATTGCGCGCAATGTTGTCGGCCATGAAGTCGGGATTAGCGAGATTTTGTTCGATCATTTGCACCGTCTGGAGCAGGAATGGATCTTCCAGCATCACCCTGTTTTCAGAAAAATACAATTGCAAAAAGCGGCTGAACTGCTCATGTTTCAGCTTCCGGGTATCTAAAAGTCGTTGCACGGTAGCATCGAACTCATCGTCAATGACCGGGCGGGTAAACCAGGCATCTGCGCCGGCACGAAGAGCGTCAAGTTTGCCTTCGTTGCCGAATTTGTTGGTAAGCAGAACGACCGGAATGTGGTTGGTTCGTTCGCTGAGTTTGATCTGTCGGGCGATCTCAATCCCGGCGTTGCCATTGATTAATACATCGCAAACGATGAGATCGGGCAACATCTCAGAAGCCATTTGCAGGGCTTCCGGAGTAGAATTAGCCGTCTCGATTTGAAAACGGTCCGAAAGCAGGGATTTCAAATATAGCACGACCTGACGGTTGGGCTCAATGAGCAGACAGATTTGTTCAGGTTTATTCCCTTGATATACAGTATATTGGTCTGAATAAGCCGATGGACTTGCCTTAAGGTTCTGGGAGGATTCTACGCCTGCAACGATTGCAGTTTCATTGGCTTCATGCTGGAAGTTTGCATGCATCAAGCTCCATTCCCGTTCTTTCTTTTCCAGCTTTTTACGCCAGCGACCATCACTTCGGGTATTCCAGAAAATTAAGGTTAGTATAAATATCCCTCCCAGAATGCCATAAAGCCAGACTTTATCCCGCTCAAGCTTAATAAACGTGTTCTGTTCTGTCAATTCGCGCTGTCGCAAGGCGGCCAGGGAGTCAAATTGGTGTTGCATGCTGCGGGTCTCCAGGCGCCGTTCACGTATCGTGATAGAGTCTTGGGCAACGGCCAAAAGTTGTTGACAGATAAGAGCTTGATTCGGAAGCTGCCATTTGCCACATTCCTGAACAATTGTTTTGAGTAGGGCTGCTTTTGTTGTAAAATTTGGATCCTGTCGTGCGTCCAATTCTGCATCAATAAGTAAACGGGCGGCACTACGATCATCTTGATTGGCCTTATAAATGCCTGACATGAGGCTCAATGCTTTGGAGCTAATCGGGAGATTTTGTCGTTTTAAAAAATCCCGAAAGAACTCAACTTCAACCTGGGCTTGTTCATAATTGCTTGATTGCGAAAGTTGTACGAGTAAAGAAAGTCTATTACCTAAGGTGTCAAGCACGGCAGAGGGCTGGCCAAAAAGAGATTCGGCAACACAGGTTAATAAGATAAAAAGGACAATCCGGAGTTTATGGAGCATGGGTATCGAAAAGAAACGAGTCCGCAAAAAAAGGTATTTTTTGGGAAATAATTGTAAATCAAAAGTTGATAATGGTTGATTAAGTTACATAAACTTAACTTTGCCTCCTTCCTATCCTTTTTTCAATGCTCAAAAGCTTTCGTCCCTACCTTTTTCCGTTCCGCTTGCTGGTGTTTTGGCTGCTGTTCTTCGTACTGTTTCGGCTTTGGTTTGTCCTATGGTTTCACAATGATTGGGCGGTAGAAAACCCTGGTTCAACCTGGGTTTCCTTTTGGCACGCCTTGCCACTTGATGTAAGCTTTGCTGCTTATCTCCTGACATTTCCAGTGCTTTTGTGGCAATTGGGCATAGCGTTTGGAACTCGGGCCTATCCGGGTGCTGAAAAAAGTATATTTTGGTTCAACGTCTTGATTTTCAGTATTTTAATTTTCATTTTTGGGGCCAATATTTTTCTATACCAGGAATGGCAAACACCGCTAAACAACCGTGCTGTAGCGTATTTTAAAACGCCCAGTGCGCTGCTTGACTCTATGTCGATGCCGTTTAAAATGGTGAGTGTTGTACTTTATTCAGCGTTTGTCTGGCTTATGGTCTGGGGGTATAAAAAAGTTGTTGGGGCTAAGATCTATCCGGAAAGAACCTCCCCCTGGAGCTTATTGAGCCTTCCGCTTTGGTTGGGCCTCCTGGTACTTGGTATTCGAGGTGGCACTGGTGTAATGCCAATCAATGAAAGTGCGGTCTACTACTCTTCACACCTGTTTGATAATCACGCGGCGACAAATCCAGGCTGGAGTCTAAGCCATAGTTTGATTGAGGCACGTTCAACGGTGAACCGATATGTATTCATGGCTGATTCGGTGGCCGAAAAGCAAGTCAAGGAGCTTTGGTCTAAAGGAAACAGGGATTTTAAATTTGATTTCTTACGCCCGCTTTTTTCAGCTGACAGTATTCTGGTCCATAATACCAATGTTGTTTTTATCATCATGGAGAGCCATACGGCTCAGGTGATTGAAGAATTGGGTGGCGAGCCTGGTGTATGCCCCAATTTGAGCCGGTTGATACGAGATGGTATGCTGTTTGAAAATATTTATGGGAGCGGTTACCGTACTGATCAGGGTATCGTATCGATCCTGGCAGGATATCCTGCTCAACCAGACCAAAGCATTATTTTATTGGATGATAAGGCTTCGAAGTTGGAGTCTATCCCAGGTGTTTTGCATGAAAACGGATATTCCACCGCATTTTTATATGGCGGCGAGTTGACGTTTGCCAATCTGGGACTATGGCTTACGAACCAGCATTTTGATAAAATCTTTTCTGAAAGTGATTTTACCGGCGCTGAAAAAACGCAACGTTGGGGTGTCGATGATAGCATCATGTTGCAAAGGGCTGCAAAGGAGATCAACGGCCTGCGTCCGCCCTTTTTTGTAACTGCGATGACGCTGAGTCTGCATCCGCCCTATGATGTGCCCTTTCAAAGTAAATGGTCTGGATCCAGTGATCGGGAGAAGTTTTTAAACAGCGCCAGCTTTGTCGATCATGCCATTGGAGCGTTTTTCAAATCGGCTGAGCAGCAGCCTTGGTATGACAATACGATTTTCGTGCTGGTAGCAGATCATGGTTCTACCCAACCCGGCGGTGTAGGTATGGATCGACCTCAATCTCGCCATATTCCATTGATCGTCTTTGGAAAACCATTGTTGGATGAACGACGTGGGCAGCGTATTCATGTGTATGGCAATCACCACGATATTCCTCAAATCCTGCAAAGTATCCTGAATACAGGGTCCGATGGCCCGTCAAAACCTATTCAGTGTCATTGGAGTCACAATATTTTTCGGGAGGATGCGTCCGAGCATATCGACAAACAGTCTTATGGTTTCGCTTATTACACGAATGAAAATGGGATTGGATGGGCCACGGCACATGGAAAGGGATTTTATGAATTTGGCAGTAAGGAGTGGCGTATTTTTGAAGGGGAATTAGATGCGGTGGATCGGGCTAATGCACAGGCTTATCTGCAAACGTTGTACGATGACTTTTTGTCGAAGTAAGTTTATTACACAGATGACTTGCCGATGATTTCCAACTGCTTCTTATACTGAAAATACCCCCGTGCAAAACGCAGGGCTTCGCCAGGTGGGGTAGGGTAGTGCCCCAATTTTCGTTGGGCCCGATGTAAGCGGAAAAGCAATCGCCAATGCTGATAAAGATCGCGGTATGCCCGAATCATTCCATAGGCCGGATCGTAAATATGAGCTGGTTCACCGAGCACTCCATTGAGCTCCATGACTTTGAATTCACCCCGTTGCAGGGCTTCGAGAGATTCACTTTTCAGATCAAAACGTGCATATTGTACTCCTGGAATTTGTCGGCAAATGGGCTCAAAAACCGCAAGCATTTCCGGTGTGATCAGGTGATTTCCATACAAGAACTTAGTGCCACGGGAGTGATTCCCAATCGGCTCCAACAAAATGGGCTCCTCCAGAGCGGGTATTTTTTTCAAAATATCAGGAAAGTCCTGCTCAAAACGAGGCAATTGGAAAGCTGAACGGGCATTTTGGGCCATCAAGTGGCCAATACTTGAAATGCCATCGCCGCGAACTGAGAGGAATTCTTTGAGGCATACCGAAGAAATGCCAAATTGACCACCTTCACCCGGAAAAATGTGGTACAACACCGAGGCTTCCACTGGCAATGTGATAAATTCCTGCAAGATGAACGGCACATTCCAGCGCGAAAGGTAGTCGCGTAAAATTTCGGGGCTTTCTACTTTTTTTACTAAAAACCCCCGTTCACCCACGTCGGGCTTGGCAATAAGCGGAAATCCAATGGCTGCCCGATCGAGTGCTGTCAGTATGTTGACAAAATCTTCTCCAGCCTGAACGGGGATGGTTTTAGGTAAGATCTCAGGAGGCAATAATTCCAGAATATCCCATTTAGATTCGCCCATCGCGCCGCCGAGTGGGATTCCAGGATTCACGTTTGAAAAGAAGATCAAATGCCTGGCACGTGCAGCAAACCATAACCAATATCCACAGACTGGGATGTTGGCCAGCCACCATGGGTAGTATTCCCATTGGGTTAGGCGAGTGAAAAAGTGCGTTGATGGCATTTACGTAGCTTCGTAGTAGCGTATGTAGGTTGTGCCTCTATTTGACAAGCGTCCAGAGTTCAGCTTTACTATTGTTAAGGCCGAACAACAGCGCCTGCTTTCCTTTTACTGTAATGTTGGCGATAGCTTGAACATCGCCCCTTATCTGAAAACCAGATTGATTGTAAGGTACAAATTGAAAACCACCTTTGCCGTCCCCCAAAAATAATTGTCCATGATTGCCACTGAGGTTGCCAAGTTTCACCCTTGCATTGGTCCGGTTTCCAGCTAATATCAGATCGGTCTTTCCATCGTGATCGACATCTAGCATCGTTATGGCTTCTATGGGTGCAAATTGAGCTTCTATTGGAAGCGAATGCTTTTGAAAATGGCCATTAATATTTTCAAACCAGACAGATTCCAGGGTTTTTACCTGCTTTCGATCCGCCCGTTTCAACTGCTCTGGTGTTAGAATATCCCCGACTTGTGCATCGGCATAGTCTTTAAAATAGTTGAATTTTTTGCGAAGATAAGGCAGCTGGCCCGTCAAGTCTTCCATAGAAACGAAGGGGTAAGATTTGCCTTGCATATAGTGAAACAACAGCGGATCAATGCTTCCGTTTTGATCAAAGTCAGCTGAAAAAAGTTCTATTGGCTCTGAATCAGAAGCATGTAACTGGGAGTTTAGGCCCAGATTTCCAGCCACCAAATCGAGGTCGCCATCACCATCCAGGTCAGCAGATTGCAGGGTGTTCCATAAGCCTTCGGGGTTTTGAGTAAGGTGCTGGAGTGTTTGTTCAACGAACTCGCCTTTTTGGTTTTCATAAAAACGGATGGGGGACCATTCTGCTACCAAAACCAGATCAAGGTCATGATCGTTTTCAAGGTCTAACCAAACTGCACCAGAGGCTCCTGGCAAGGTTTTTTTAACTAAAAATCTTCCTTTCCCGTCGTTTAAAAGTATTTGGCTTTCTGCCGACTGAGGGAACCGGCCGGGTACGATGCCAGCGCCTACAAACAGGTCAAGGTCTCCATCTCCATCCATATCAGCTGGTTTAACGCAGGTGCTTGGTTGAGTGCATACAGGAAGGTTTTTAAGGGCTTTGAAAAATCTGCCCTGCCCGTCATTGAGGTAAAGTCGATCCTGTAAGGCCGGGTCATTTTCTTCAAATTCATATCCGCCTGAGCATACATACAGATCCTGATCGCCATCGCCATCGGCATCAAAAAATACTGCGGCGCAATCTTCGTTATTGGCATCCGACGCAAATGCTGATTGGGGCGAAGCTGTAAATCCACTGCCAGACTGCAGGTAAATCTGTCCTGATTGACCTTTTGCACCACCACAATAAACATCTTCCAAACCATCGCCATTCACATCGGCAACAGCGATTGCAGGGCCTTGACGTGAGTAAAACCAGGGAAGCAGGCTTTGCTTCTTCAAGTCATTGTTTTCATTTTCATGATGTTGGAAAGGGATTGCATCCGGAATCGCTGAAAAAAAGGATGGCTTTGTTGGTGTCGATGCGTAATGGTGCCGCGCGTTTAAACCCTCGATTTTGAGATTTAAAGTCTGATTGACGGGCACACTTTTTAGTATTTCCTGTTCGTCTGTGGGCCAGACAATAACCAGTGAATCTAATTGGGTAACATTTCCAAGTCCCAGTGATAAAACAGGATCTACCGAGGACTGAAAACCGCGTACCATGTTTTGCTCAACGTAGCATACCTTTTCTCCGGCATAGGCCCAGACCTTAGTTCCTATTCCATTTGGATTTGCTTTTGGACCATGTAACTGGATTCTTAGCCAGTGGTTTTGAGGGTTTTGTTCTGCGTGATTTTCCAGAATACTGGCAAAATCGTTGGTATTATTTAAAATCAGATCAAGGTCGCCGTCGTTGTCCAGATCAGCCCAAGAGGCGCTTTGTGTTACCACAGGTTTTGACAATCCCCAGGCACTTGCCTGGTTTGAAAATTTCAATCCACCCTCATTCTTATAAAAGTAATTTGGTTCGATGATGGGGGGCATTTTTTGTAAATAGTCTTGAAAACTAATACTTTCCTTCCCTTTTTGGATATTTACGACCTCATCGGCTGTAAATTTTAAGAAGTCCATATTCGTATGGTCTCGTGGGTATCCATTGCTTACAAACAGGTCACGCTGGCCATCATTATCAAAATCAAGAAAGAGAGAAGACCAACTCCAGTCGGTATTGGATATTCCTGCAAATTGGCCAATTTCAGAGAAGCTTCCATCTCCGTTGTTGTGCTGGAGCATGTTGCGACTATATTGTTTGTAAAAGCCACTTCGGATCATTTGATACACTTTTTCAAAATTGTCTACTCCTGAGTGCATTTTTTGAAGGTGATTGCCTTCGGGCAGCATATCAAGACTGACCAGATCTGGCAAGGCATCACCGTCAAAATCTGCAATGTCACAACCCATAGAAAAAAGGGAAGTGTGATCAAAATGATTGGCTAACGCTTCCTTAAAAGTGCCGTTTTTTTGGTTGATAAAAAGATAATCGGGTTCGTTAAAATCATTGGCTACAAAGATGTCGGGCCAACCGTCCAGATTGATATCACACGTATTTACACCCAGACTAAAAGTAAGGACATTGGAAGCGATACCAGCCGCTTCTGTAACGTTTGTAAATTTCTGGCCATCATTGCGAAACAGTTTATTCGTGAAGCCCGGATTCTTTTTGTTCTTGATCTGATAAATATCCAATGAGCCGCGCGAGTATTCCACAGTGGAATGGTTGAGTAAAAAAAGGTCCAGATCTCCATCTTTGTCATAGTCAAAAAAGGAAGCGTGGGTGGAATGAGCGGCATCATCGAGGCCATACGCTTTTGATTTTTCTTCAAATCGAACAGCACCACTAGCGTCTTTGCCTTTATTTATGAATAAAAGATTGGATCTCAGATTATCAAACGGATACCCAGCACGGCAGATGTAAAGGTCAAGCCAACCATCTTCGTTGATATCAACGGGGGTTGCGCCGGTACACCAGCCTTCTTTTTCAGCAATGCCGGATTCTTTTGTGATGTCTTCAAATTCAAAATTGCCTTTGTTGATGTACAGGCGATTTTTAACCATGTTGCCAGTAAAAACCAGATCCTGTAAACCGTCATTGTTGAAATCTCCGACAGCGGTTCCCCCGCCGTTGTAGAAATATTGATATTTAAAAATATTAAAAGTTTCTTTTTCAATGACGAGGTTGCGGAACTCAATACTGGTCTGACTTTTTGGCACCTCGCTGAAACCAGCCCCAGAGGGCGTTTTCCCGGTACAGGAGAGAAGGCAAATAAAAGAGATTGCGAAAAGGAATTTCATAGCCGAAAATGTACGAAGGATTTTCAAATTGATAAAAAAAGCCTGCCTGCGATTAAATGCAGGCAGGCTCCTATCACTATACTAAAGAATCATTAAACCCAATTATGGCTGCTTAATCAATATCCCACCAAAGTGAAGTGCCACCATTGTCAGCACCACCGAGACATTGTACTGCCTTATCAACTTCAACCTTGTTGGTTTGGAATTCTCCAACAGGGAAGTTAATACGCTTAATAAACTTGTCGGTATCAATTTTGCCTCCTGAGTTGTTAACGACAACTGGGAAAAGCTTTGGATAACCGGTGCGTCGAACCTCAGACCAGGCTTCTTGCCCGTCCGGATACATTGAGATCCATTTTTGAGTGATGATTTTTTCCAGTTTGCTTTCAAAGCTGGCAGCATCATCCCATTTGATCGTAGCATTGCTTGTGTTTGCAACGTTGTTTGCGGTATTCACCGGGTCTACATACGGGATAGGAGTGCTGGAACCATTGGTCAGGTAGGTAGTGGCATCCAAACCATATTGAGCAAAAGAGGTTTTTACACCTGTTTCATACAAATCCTGTGCATTTCCGCCCATATTCCATCCGCGTGCAGCACCTTCAGCTCGAAGGAAAAATACTTCAGCGGCAGTCATGAGTTGTACTTTGCCTAAATCAACCAAGGTTGAAAATCCCTGATAGTCGCTTTTGGCTGCGATTGCAATACCCTGGCGAATTCCCTTGATTTCACCGGGAACAACTTCCGATGGGTTGAAATATTTGCCAAGACGAGGATCGTTATATCCTTTTAGGATACTTTCCATTGGTGCTCCCATCCGAATGTCATTCCATGCATTGTCCATCACATTGAGTGGGTGGGTGATACCGGCATCGCTGGTGACGAGGAAGTTGTCATCGTTGCTGATGATAACGCCCAATGGATTGCTGAGTGCTTTTTCGCCTTCAGTTTTGGCCCGAACAGGATCCACTTTGGAAATGCGGATAGCAAGGCGTAGGCGGAGTGAGTTGGCAAAACGTACCCATTTGGAGTAATCGCCGCCATATACCAGGTCGAAATTAGTGAAAGATTTGCGTGAGTTAGGGTCTTGTGCCAGCGGGGTCAGAGTAGCCACGGCAGCATCAAGGTCTTTAAAAAACGCATCGTAAGCTACATCCTGACAATCGTATTCAACACCGCCACCGGCAGTGAGCTTTCCAAATTTGGTGTAGATGATTGGACCGTAAATGTCGCTGATACGGTGCATGGCCTCCACTTTACAAATTTTTGACCAGGCAATAAATTCAGGAAAATCTGTTCCTGCGTTACGCTCAGCTTCGAGGAGCGGTGACATAACACTGCCGTATGCAACATTCCAAGGAGTACCATTCCAACCATCAACCAAGTCATAATTCATGTTGTTTGAATTGCCACGGAAAGGTGTTGGAGGCATCATATAGCCAGAATATACGTCAGCAATGAGGTTTTGCTGCAATTGGGTAATCCAGGCTGGGGTGTAAGAGTAGATGTTTTGCAATACCCCCTTGAACGGTTCGCCGACAAGTTTGTAATCGACAGCCAACTGGTCGTTGGAGATGCCATAGGGGTCTTTGTTGATTTCCTCAAAGTCCTTCGTACAGCTGTTGAAAGACAGCACGGCAACGGCTGCTGCAGCTATGAGGGTGGAAAAAATGAGAACTTTCTTTTTCATATTCAATGATTTGAAAACAATGTTCATCAAATGAGCATCGCAGTTTTGTAGAAAAGAATCCGATTAGAACGTGAGGTTTAAATTCAGGCCCATGCTACGAGTAGCTGGAGCTGCAAACGAATCCACGCCTTGAAGGCCAGTTCCGGTAGACATAGAAATCTCCGGGTCGAAAGGAGCCTTTTTTGTTAAGAAGAAAAGGTTGCGGCCGACTAAAGAAATTTGGACAGCTGAGAAACATTTAGATTTGCTCACCAAAGAATTAGGCAACGAATAGCCTACCGAAAGCTCACGCAGGCGAATGTTTGTTGCATCGTACATGTAATATTCGGTGAAGCCAGCGCGGCCACCCACTGCCTGGTACCAGGTCTGGGCGTTAATTTTGCCAGCGGATGTTCCGTCCGCACGAACAGCACCTACATCTATGCCACCATCGTTGCGAGCATCAGCAGTAATCTGAGAAACGCCAAGCTCATCAATCATGGCTTGCGTAATAGACATTACTTCTCCGCCAAAACGGCCGTCAATCAGGAATCCGAAGTGGAAGTTGCCATATCGCAAGGTATTGTTCCAACCAAGCATAAAGTCAGGATTTGGATTTCCTACGATGCCTAATTGGCCGGAAATAGGCTTGTTGTCGGCATCTACCAGGATGTTACCAGCTTCGCTGCGTGCGAATTTTTTGCCAAGGATATCGCCAAACTGGCCACCTTCTGTAATGACCATGGCGTAGTTGTTTACGCCGGCACCCGTAATCGTGAAGATACCGTCACTGAGCCGATCATCTAATTTCACTACTTTATTAACGTTCTTGGTAAAATTCAGGCTGGTGTTCCATTCGAATTTGCTGGAACGTACCGGCGTGTAATTGATTTCTGCTTCAATACCACTGTTCTGGATGTCACCTGCATTAATAATATAGGAGGTATATCCCGAGCCAAACGGTGCTGCAATTGAAAGGCGCTGGTTGATCGTGTTAGATTTGTAGAAGGTAAGGCCGAACCCGATACGATTGTGCAACATGCGCACATCAAGTCCAGCTTCTATTGAAGTAGATTGCTCCGGCTTCAATTCTGTGCCAGGCAGGGGTGCTACGGTGTTGACTTGAAGGCCGTTTACCGAACTGATTGTATTTAATGGATGCGTGTCATAAGCTGATACGCCATTACCTACTTGTGCATATGAAAGACGGACTTTTGAAAAATCAATGCCTTTCATGGAGAACATTTCAGAAAGAATACCGGTAAGACCAACGGAAGGGTAAAAGAACGAAGTGTTGTCGGTATAAGCGAGTGTAGAAGACCAGTCGTTACGGCCCGTTACATCCAGGTAAACCATGCTTTTATAGCCCACTTGTGCACTGGCGAACACTGATTGTAATTGTTGGCGGTTGAGGCCTTCTGAAATACTTGCACCAGGCTGCTTGATGTTCTGTAGGCTAAATACATTGGCAAAACGCAAGTCCGCACCTTTGGAATCATAGAATTGTGTGCCAAGACGTGTGTCGTAAATGCTGGTACCGATTACGGCATTAAATCCGATGTTTTCGGAAGGACGGTCAATGATGAACATTGCATCGCCGTAACTCGAGGAACCCTCATTATTCGACAAGGTGTATCGGCCATTAGCATCAGCAAGTGTTGTTTGTGTTGATGCATATGCTTTCAAGGTGTTCTTGTCATAAGTTTTGTCTGCAGAACCACGCAACTGGAAGCTGAGCCAGTTATTGAATTTCCACATTCCAGAAACCATTGCAATCATACGGTCTCGGGTGTCTTCCCGTGGCACGCGATTGAGGATCCAATAAGGATTTTGCTGGTTGTCCTGATCTGCTACCCAATTCTGTACGTTGGTGTTTCGGGCAGAAGAAAAAGTTTCGTAATTATCTGCATAATTCTGGAAATCAAGCCCACGTGGGAAGAAATATAAACCAGTAAGCGGGTTGTAGTAAAGCCCGGAGGTCTGCCGGTTATTGCCACTCTGGTGCACGTAGTTGAGGTTTGCGCTTAGGTTAAGTCGGTCCTTAAAAAACTTGGCCGTCTCTCTGAAGTTCAGATTGTAGCGCTGTAAAGTACTTGTTGGGACAATTCCTTTGGCGCCTGTGTGCGCAAAAGAAAAGTAAGTCTGTGCCGTAGCGTTGCCCCCTGTGAGCGACAAAGAATTGATCAGGGTTGTGCCCGTTTGGAAAAAATCCTTCACATGGTCTGGGCTTGATGCTGGTAGCCCCCAGCTGTCAAGCGCACCAGGTGCAGTTTGCCCATAGGAAAATTGCAATTCTGGTAGCTCAATAGGATTCTCTGTGGTAAAATTAGAAGAGAAATTAACCCTGGTGACACCTTCCTTACCCTTTTTTGTAGTGATCAGGATTACACCATTAGCGGCTTGTGAACCATACAACGCAGCTGCAGAAGCACCTTTCAGTACCGTAGTACTTTCAATATCTTCTGGGTTGAGGTTCGAAATGGCGTCGCCACCGTCACCACCAGGCGAACCGGAACCAGCAGACTGGCCCCAGATATCGTTTGGTTGACCTGGGGAATAGTTAAACATTGGGATACCATCCAGGACATACAGTACATTGTTGTCGCGGGTGGATTTGCTACCCCTCAAAACAACTTTGGTAGAACCACCTACTCCTGAGCCGCTCCGGTTGACCTGCAAACCTGCTACCTTGCCAGATAGAGAATTGACGAAGCTGGCGTCTTTTACACGAACCAGTTCTTGATTACTGATCTCCGTTGTAGCATAACTCAAAGATTTTTTCTCGCGAGAAATACCAAGTGCTGTTACCACCACCTCATCGAGGACGGATCCTGCGCTCATGACGATGTTAACGGTTGTATTTCCGCCCATAGGCATCCGTGTTGTTTCGTAGCCTACATAGGAGACTACAAGTGTACCCGAAGTGCTACTGACCGTCAGGCGGTATTTGCCGTCTACGTCGGTCAGGGTACTGTTGCGCGTGCCCGCCTCGTTAACGGTTGCACCGATGAGGGATTCGCCAGTGGCACTATCCGTCACCTTGCCTGAGACGGCCTGTGCCAATACCTGCCCGCTAAAAGACAGGCAAAGCAGCAGCAATGGAATCTTGAAAAGACCCCAATCAGACAATTTTGTGAAAAAGACTTTCATACAAAATGAGTTATTTAGTGAAAAAAGATAAGATAAAAAATGCTCAATTAGTTTTTTCAGTCAGTGTTTTCCCGATCCTAAACCCAGAGGTGGATTGAAAAGGGATATGCTAGCTTCTGGTATAAAAAACATTACCCCCAGTCGTTGCTTCTGCCAATCATCATATCGAAATCCATGTGTATCTCTCCCCCAATAAGTGCCTGCACTATGTTATGTTGGTCGAATCATCTGAATAAACAGTCAAAAGTAATTATCCTTTCCAACGAACAAAAGCTTCCATAGCCTCGTATTCCGCCAGGCCGAGTGCGCGGTACATCATAGCCGATTCGCGGTTGCGGTCTTCGGCACGTTGCCAGAATTCCCGGTTATCATCACCTGGGAAAGGTGGGCGGTCTTTTTGGCTTTGATGCATAAAAATAGCCTGACGTTTTTTCCGGAGTTGTTGTGGACTCATGGGCACAGCCATTTCAATTTCGTGTACCGCCCACTCGTGCCAGGCACCTCTGTACATCCAAAGCCAGCAATCCTTCATCCAGGGGGTGTTTTTTAGCCGATGGAAGGCTTCAAAAATTGCATCCAGACAAACCCGGTGCGTTCCATGTGGGTCAGCCAGATCACCTGCTGCGTATACCTGATGTGGTTTTATTTGCTCGATCAAGTCAGCAATGACCTGAATGTCGGCCTCTCCAAGGGGACGTTTACGTGTTGCGCCGGTTTCGTAAAACGGCATATCGAGGAAGTGAATATGGTCGTCTGAAAGACCTGTGAACCGAGCCCCGGCACGAGCCTCGCCCCTTCTGATGAGGCCCTTTATGCTGCGTACTTCCGGAATATCAAGTTCGGCTGGGCCTTTTGTGTTGAGTAAATGGATAACCTTTTTATAGCGTTGGCGGTCCTCTTCTGACAAAGTTTGCTGGGTCTCTCCAAATTCAAGCATGAACTCGGCATATCTCAAGGCATCAAAATCATGAACAGCAATATTGCCTGAAGTCTGGTAAGCTACATGAATATCATGTCCTTGATCGACAAGCCTTTGGAAGGTACCACCCATTGAAATTACATCGTCATCAGGATGCGGGCTAAACAGGATGATACGCTTCTGTGCCGGCTTTGCACGTTCGGGACGGTGGGAGTCATCGGCATTGGGTTTTCCTCCAGGCCATCCTGTGATGGTTCGTTGCAAGCGGTTAAAAATGCGGATATTGAGTTCATAAGAGTTGGCTTCTTCGATGATCAGATCGCTCAAGCCATGCTCGTTATAATCCTCATCGGTGAGTTTCAGGATTGGCTTTTCTGTTTTTTGAGCGAGCCAAACAACAGCTTTGCAAATTAGATCCTCATTCCAGTCACAAATACCTGCCAACCAGGGGGATTTCATTTTGGTAAGCTCTTCTGAGGCACTTTTATCAAGAAAGACCTTGGTATTGGGGTGCTTTTGCAAAAAGGATGCTGGCACCGAGTGCGTAATCTCCCCTTCTATAGCTTGCTGAATGATATGCGCCTTATGTTGTCCAAAAGCAAGGAGATAAATGGTGCGGGCTTTAAAAATACTTCCAACACCCATTGTGATGGCGCGATAAGGCACGTCGTCTTCGCTTTGGAAGTCCCTTGCTGCGTCATGGCGTGTCAGGTGGTCAAGACGTACCATACGGGTGGGGGAGGATTCCCATGCACCTGGTTCATTGAAGCCAATATGTCCGGTTCGACCGATGCCTAAAAGTTGAATGTCTATGCCGCCGGCAAGATCGATCAGTTTTTCATACTGCTCACAATAGGCAGCAACGCGCTCCATCGGTATCGTACCATCAGGGATATGGATATTGGCAGCAGGAATATCAATGTGGTCGAAAAGGTATTCATGCATGAATCGCCAATAACTCTGTCGTGCAACTTTTGATATTGGATAATACTCATCAAGGTTGAATGTGATCACATTTTGAAAGCTCAAACCCTCTTGTTTGTGCAGTCTGACCAGTTCTTCATAGATTTTGATTGGAGTGCTGCCAGTAGCAAGACCCAGCACAATTTTTTCACCATCCTGCTGCTTTTGACGAATGGCAAGCGCGATACTTTTGGCGACGTGTGTGGAAGCTTCCAATGGGTCGTTCCATATCTTGACCGGGAGCTTTTCAAAAACTTTAAGCTCGTATTTCAGGTAGTCTATGGATTCTTTTTCCTTGATTTTCATTGCGTTGCAGAACGGGTTTTCCAGCCTTTAAGTGTATTTTTATGTTTGGTAGGGTCAAATGTATATCACTGTTTTTAGATTCCGTGTACGCACACGGAATTTTTTTTTTCTGCCGTGTACGTACACGGTATTAATATTGTTTGGAAATTTGCTTTCCACAAAAAGCAATTATTCTATAAATAGAATTACCTTAACAGGCAGATTTTAGCTGATGTACGTATGGCAGTTTGGGCAGATCAGATATATGCAAACTGCCAAAGCCCAATTTTAAAATCTATACTTTATGACAGAGCCAATAAGGATCAAAGACATTGCAGAACGCGTAGGGGTTTCGAGCGGAACGGTGGATCGGGTGATTCACAAACGGGGTCAGGTTTCAGCGGTGCTTCGTGAAAAAATTGAGCGGGTGATGAAAGAAATGGGTTACGAACCCAATATCGCTGCCAGAACCTTGGCACACAACCAAAAAAGGTTGAGCATTGCGGCCATCTTGCCAGACTATCGTACCGATCCCTATTGGGAGCAACCCAAAGAGGGGGTCGAACGTGCAGCAGAATCAGTTCGGCATTATGGAGCAATGGTTGAATTCTATTTCTTCCCCATTTTTGAACCCAAAACTTTTCTTATTACGGTTTCACAAGCCCTTGACGCACAACCAGATGCCGTCTTGGTCGCTCCGCTATTTTTACAGGAAGCACAGGTACTTTTTGCAGCTTGCGCCCAAAGAAATATCCCTATTGTGTTGATAAATACCCAAATTGAAGATGATGATGAGCTCACTTATATTGGTCAGGATTCATATCAAAGTGGTGTTTTGGCTGGTCGTCTGCTTAATTTTGGTCTGACAGACGGTGATCATGCGATGCTGGTCAACCTCGATAAGGAAGTGGCAAGTGCCAGACACTTGCAAGAAAAAGAAAGGGGGTTCAAAGATTTTTTTAACGGCGTAGAAAAAAAATCTGTAACCATACATACTGCTGTTCAGGAAGATTTTGATGATCCTGTACAGCTGAAGACTTGGGCGGAGGAACAAATTACGTTACATCCTCAGCTTAAAGGCTTTTTTGTGACCAACTCCCGCGCCTATAAACTGGTGGAGGCCCTTTCTCCGGTGTTTCTCCAAAAAGCTAAAATTGTTGGATTTGACCTTATTGCACCAAATCTTAAACTATTGGAAGCCGGTAAGATTCAGTTTCTTATCAATCAAAATGCATGGCAACAAGGCTACTATGGAATACTTACGATTGTTAACCGCCTTATTTTTAAAAAAGAAACCCAGCGGATCCTCTACCTGCCCTTAGATATTATAGTAAAAGAGAACGTAGAGTATTATCTCAAAGGAAACCTACAATCGCCGATAATGGTCGTGTAAGTCGTTGTATTTTTGCCCTCCATTTTCGACAAAATTATGCTAGATTATTTACTCCGTCTCGGTGACAACACCCTCATTCTTTCCCAACGCCTCAGCGAATGGTGCGGCCATGGCCCCGTACTTGAACAAGACATTGCGCTGACTAATATCGCACTGGATCTGCTCGGACAAACCCGGATGTACCTTAGCTATGCGGGTGAAACAGAGGAAAAAGGGCGCTCTGAAGACGATATTGCCTACTTTCGCGACGCACCTCAATTCCAAAATTGTTTGCTGGTAGAACGTCCCAATGGCGATTTTGGCCAGACCATTGTCCGACAGTTTTTCTTCGATGCCTTTAATTTTTACCAACTTCAGGCACTTCGCCAAAGTACCGACCAGCGTTTGGCCGATATCGCGGAAAAAGCACTGAAAGAAGCCACCTATCACCTGCGTTTTTCTTCGGAATGGGTCATTCGACTCGGAGATGGCACAGAATTGTCTAAACAAAAAATGCAGGCTGCCGTAAATACATTGTGGGCTTTTACTGGTGAAATGACCACACCGGATGCATTAGACCTCGAAATGGCTGAGCAAGGTATCGCGCCTGACTTATTGAAAATCAAAGTTTTGTATGACAAAAAAATAGCTGAAGTTTTGGAAGAAGCCACGCTTACGATGCCCAGCAATACTTGGATGCAAAGTGGAGGGAAACAAGGGAAACACTCCGAACACCTGGGGTTTTTGCTGGCTGAAATGCAGCATATACAACGTACCTATCCGGGGCAGGTTTGGTAAAAACCTGAGTTGTTTTAACACCTGACTTTACCACAAATTCAAAAAATAAACATGAGTCATCCCGAATTTTGAGCATACTTGCCCTCGTAGTGGCTTAAATATTGGTAGAAAATGGAATTTTGGATTTGTATAGACCTCGTAGAGGTACAACATTGGTAAATCAAAGCCACGAACCAATGTATGTTAGACCTCTCCGAGGTCAAGCACGCTCAAAATCCGGGATGACATATGTTTGAAAAATCTTGGTATGTTAAACTACCGCAGCCTCCAAAACAGTCAAAGACATTTTATCCGCATCCAATTTCGCTTCAATTCCGTACGGAAAAGTAGCCTGATGCGTCACATGTCCGAAAGGAATGCCATACACCACCGGTATTCCCAGTCCACCCAGTCGGTCCCGTAATGCATCCGGTAACGAGAAAGATGGGCTATCCGGTTTGGGCTGGCAATCGTTGAAAACACCCAAGGCAATTCCAGCGGCTTGTGCCAGATCTGTCGCTTGCAAGAGCTGGGTCAACATTCGATCCAGTCGATAAGGTTGCTCTCCTACATCTTCGATAAAAACGATCTTTTTCTTGAATACGGGGGCAAAGGCAGTGCCTGCCAAAGACGAGAGCAATGCCAGATTCCCTCCAGTAAGCGGTCCGCTAGCTTGACCAGGGGTGATTACAAAAGGTTGATATTCCGGAAGCGTCATTTCAGTAACTTCTGTAGGTGGGGTGATTTCATAAGGCACAACCAGCTGCATCAGTATGGAGCGAAAATGCTTTAAAGTATCTTCCGGATAATCAGAGGCAGCTACCGGACCATGGAACGTCACCAATCCTGTTCGTTGATGGATGGCCAGGTGCAAGGCTGTTACATCGCTATACCCAATGAGTGGTTTTGGGTTTTTTCGGATGAGATCGTAATCGATATCGGCCAGTAAACGTGTGGCTCCGTAGCCCCCACGAATGCACCAAACAGCCTCAATTTCGGGATTTTGGAATGCCCAGTGCAGGTCCGCCAAGCGTGCTGTATCAGAGCCTGCGAGGTAGCCATTATTGGCCCGGAGGCTATTTCCTTCTAAAATTTTGAAGCCAAACTGGGTTAAATTGGCAATGCCTTTGGCCAGCTTTTCTTCCGAAGCTGGGCTGCAGGGCGCGATCAGGGCAATGGTTGCGCCTTCGCGTAAACGAGGGGGTTTTAAAAGACGCGGTTTATTGATTTCAGGATTTTCGGCCATGAGTCTGAATGGATTGAAACTGGCCGCCAATGCTGCCAATCCTGTAGTTTTGAAGAATTTACGACGCAGCATATTGTTAAATTTCGGTAGGAATTGGTGGGGGCAAACATACAAGTTTGTAAAGTGTGGCACCAGATCTAAAATGCAAACCCTAATTGCAAAGAAGGCATCAATACAAATTGCGTTTCATTGCCATTGCTGTATCCACCCAAACTCAGTTTTGATTTAAATATTTCAACACCAAAGGGGGATGCGAATTCAAGCGTGGCATGTCCAAACTTCCATTGCACCCCCCAACGCAATAGCGCTTTTGTAACATGTTCTTCATAAGGAATATAATTGGGGTTGGGAGGAAAAAAAATGTCAGTAATGATCTGGAACCGCCGAACACCAACGCTTAGTTCAGGCCCTAAAAACAGCCCACTTTTGCGCCCTGAAAACCGGCCATGGAGAAAATACTTTGAAAAAACACTCATTTCAAATCCGCCTAAAAATTCACCGGAATAATAGTAGTAGGTAGGGCTGTTATCCAGATAAAAGGTTCCTTGCATGCCCCAATGCCAAAAACCGGAAGGACGCTCCGCCGAAAGGGTATATAGTTTGTAACCATCTCCCAACCATTGAAAGCCGATTCCCGTCTGAATGATTAGGTTAGGCGTGCGTTTATCAAGCGGTTCCATGAGTGCTTGTCCAAGGCAATGAAAGGAGAGCAGCAGAAAGGAAAGATGAAAAAAATGTTTCATGATATTTTTGTTAAAAGTACTCAGAAGGCAAAACCAAATTGAACGTTTGGAAGAAAGATCAACATTCCTCTTGCTCTGGATACTGAAATGTATTATATTCCATTTTGGGTGGTTGTATTGCTGATTATCATACGTTGCCAACCTACTGGAATTGTTTTCGCCTAGTTTTGGAAAGATACTCCCGCCCATTATTCCAAAATTCCAAAAATTATAAAGTGGTAATTCGACAGAAAGAATAGCAAATTGGTGTTTTTGTCCGCTCAACTGCAGCCCGATTCCTGTCTGAATAATCTCTCTTGGTGGACGAATACCAATCGGTTTTTCAAGGTCTTGTGCAAGGCAAGCCAGGGTAGAGGACAAGGAATATGCCCCAAAAAAAGTGTTTCATCCGAACATATTTACATAATGACACAAAGATTGTCCATTATGGTTGGCTCATTTCAGGAAATTTGCTAACATAGCACTTTTCTTTCCAACGAAACCTGCATATTTGCTCCTTATGGATTTTGAAAATCACCCACCGATTGTTGTAAACGACGCTTCCGAGCACAAAAACTGGAAGTTTAAGGAGTTGAAGATCTATTCGTCCACAGAATGGCTGGCCGATAATAAGAAAAAATACCGGCAGGTGTTCGATCGCCTGGAGACGTCCTATATCTATGCCGAACTTTCTTTTCACAACAAACAGTTCGATCTGGACGATTGGGAGGTTAATGTTGAACTACGCTGCTACACCGTCAAAAAGGCGCGAAAAGAACTTTGTATTCTGCCATTTCAGCGTAAAGTCAGCAAATTTGATGCGATAGGTTATATCCGGGAAGGCTGGGGCAATAAGCAGGAAGGCGTATTCTGGAAAAAAGGAGCCTATGTCTGGGAGGCTTGGATAGAAGGTGAAAAAGTGGGCTCCAAGAATTTTTTTGTGGAGGATGCCAGCCGCCCGATCAGTCGCGGCGACAATCCATATTGCAAGATCACGTCCCTCAAAATGTACGAGGGACCCTATGATGATACGCCCGAATTCGAACGGAATTACCTAAAGCGTTTCCACGACGAGGAAACCCGCTACGTCTACGCAGAGCTGATGCTCAAAAATGTCCTGCTCAGCAAAGCCTGGCAATGCGAGGTATTCATTAAGTTTTACAACAATGCCCGGGAACTCAAAGGCCAGGTAGTACGACTTCACAGTATTCAAAAAGGCGAGGATGGGGTAAAGATCACGGCAGGTTGGGGTTCCAATGTGAAAGGTTCCTGGCGACGCGACCGCTACACTGCCGAAGTTGTATTCATGGATCAAACCCTCGCCGTAATGCCCTTTGATGTAGCCGAGGATTGGGATTATGGCACGCACCCGGTCTATCTGCCCGAAAAAGGACTACAGGTTTTCCTGGAGCCTGAGCCAGAAGATGTCGAAAGTTTCGAAGAGGTGCTGGTAAAACTCGACGCACTCATTGGCCTTGCAGAGGTAAAAGTAAAAGTTCGCGAACACGCGCAATACATTCAGTTCCTGCAACTTAGAAAAGAAAAAGGTTTTGCGGAAAAGGACGGGATCAACGTTCATTCTGTCTTCAGCGGCAACCCGGGCACTGGTAAAACCACGGTAGCCAAAATGATGGGCCGACTTTATAAAAAGATGGGACTCCTTACCAAAGGCCATGTCCATGAAGTAGACCGTTCCGATCTGGTGGGCGAATACATTGGTCAAACAGCGCCTAAAGTCAAGGATGCCATCGAAATGGCGCGGGGCGGTGTGCTGTTTATTGACGAAGCGTATGCACTTGCCCGCAGCCCCGAAGACAGCAAGGATTTTGGCCGGGAAGCCGTGGAAATTCTTGTGCGCGAACTATCCAACGGACCCGGCGACCTTGCCATCATCGTGGCTGGCTACCCGAAGGAAATGAAAACCTTCCTGGATTCTAATCCGGGCCTGCGCAGCCGGTTCAAACTCAGTTTTGATTTTGCGGATTATCTGCCGCAGGAACTGGCCCAGATCGCCGATTATGCCTCCAAAGAGAAAGAGGTCTCGCTTGCCAAAGAAGCTAAAGATCTGGTGGACGAAATTATTACGGAAGCATTCCGATCCCGCGATCGCGCCTTTGGCAATGCACGATTTGTGCACGATCTGGTGGATAAAGCGAAAATTCAACTCGGTCTGAGGCTTATGGCCATGCCCAATGTGCGCAACCTAAGCGCTGAAGCGCTCACGGTGGTGCTTCGCGAAGACGTAGAAAAAGTGCAGGTATTCCGCAAAAAAGCATTGCCCAATATTCCGGTGGATGAGAAGCTACTGGCTGCAACGCTACATGAACTGGACAGTCTCATCGGCATGCAGGCCATCAAACGCGATATCCGCGAATTAGTGGATCTGGTGCGCTTTTACCGCGAGAGTGGGCGCGACGTGCTGGGCCGTTTTTATCTCCACACCGTTTTTGTCGGAAATCCCGGCACAGGTAAAACTACCGTGGCGCGTATCCTGACCAAGATCTACAAAGCACTTGGGGTACTCGAACGTGGCCATACGGTAGAAACCGACCGTCAGGGATTGGTGGCAGGTTTTGTAGGACAAACGGCCATTAAAACTGCCGAACGGATCGAAGAATCCATCGGTGGCGTGCTATTCATTGACGAAGCATATGCATTAAATGCGGCTGCCTCCCGAGGTACGCAAGGCGATTTTGGTGACGAAGCCATCCAGACCCTGCTCAAACGCATGGAAGACCGGCGTGGAGAATTTTTCGTGTTCGTGGCCGGATATCCGGAGAACATGGACAATTTCCTCAAAGCCAACCCGGGCCTTGCCAGCCGTTTCGACAAGGTGCTGCGTTTCGAGGATTATGCTCCGGAAGAATTGCTGGAGATCGCGCTCTATATGTTCCGCCAGGAAAAATACCAGGTAGAAGAGGAAGCCCGCGAACACCTCGGCAAGTACATGGCATTCCTGCACCAGTTCCGCGACAAATATTTTGGCAATGCACGCACGGTGCGTCAGGTAGTGATGGAAGCCATCAAAAACCAGAATTTGCGCGCTTCGGCAGCCAAGATTACCGACGAGCCTGAGTTACATACCCTTAAGCTTGACGATGTGGCTTCGTTTACCTTTGACAAGGACAAGTTGAACTTGTTTGTTAGGAGGGGGATTGGGTTTGGGCGGTAATATTTCGTTACTTTTGTATCAAAATACTAAGTATGCAAATCATCATAGATATTAAAAAAGAGCAAGACTTGCAGGTACTATTGCCATTGTTGGAACGCTTGAAAATTGCATATAAATCATTGCCGGGTACTAAAGAAGCGAATGAGAAGAAAACAACAGCGGCCAAACCGACCAAACTATCGGATAAATATGCGGGCAAACTTTCCAAGGAGGTTGGACAAGAATTGCAAAAACACATAGCCCAAAGCAGAAATGAATGGGAACGCAATATTTGATAGATAGTAATGCCATAATTGACTACTTATCCGGCGTGCTTCCTTCCAAGGGAATGGATTTTCTGGATGAAATAGTCAATGACATACCACCAGTATCGGTCATCTCAAAAATTGAAATATTGGGCTACACTGCTCCTCCATCTGCATATCAGTTGCTGATGAATTTTATGACCGATGCGGAAATAATTCAATTGTCCGAGGCCATTGTGAGTCGAACCATAGAAATCAGAAAAGCATACAAAATCAAACTTCCCGATGCTATCATCGCGGCAACCGCTTTAGTAAACGGCTATACCTTGGTTTCTCGTAACTTGGGCGACTTTGAAAAAATTGAAGGGCTGATTATTATTGACCCACATTCACTTTGAGGCAGGGAGTTGAAGTTCACAAACTCTGCATTAAACAGCGTGGTGTCGTTTACCTTTGATAAGGATAAGTTGAACTTGTTTGTTAGGAGGGAGATCGGGTTTGGGTGGTAGCCATCGAAACTGTATATATTTATTTAAGCCTCAACTATGAATATCAAACACAAAACTACCCGCCGGATTTATCCGGTACTTCTTTTTGTCGTATTGTTGGTTCAAGCCAAAGCCCAGGATTCCAAAATGGTCCCCGGATTTTTCACCACCGCGGTTTACCGCCCGGTCGACGGAAAACTCTATGCAGGGAATTACGATAATCCTGCGCCCGGAGAACCCAACAGCAAAAGCTTTCTGGCGACCGTTGACCCGCTTTTTGGAGTAATAGAACAACGGATTTCGGTGAGTAGTCCAATAGGTTGGATCCAGCTCACAGACGACCAATCCTATCTTTACTTCGCTACGTATGATTCAGTTTTTCGATACAGTTTCGCGCTGGATGGGATAGACCTGCGTTTCGCCCCACAAATCGGTAGCCCTGGGAGCAATTATCTAAGGGATATAGCGGTCGTTCCCGGAAAGCCGGATTTTTTGATCGCTTCCTGGAGTTTGAATTTTGGCTCGGACCAACATGCCTTGATTTTATACGAAAATGGGGTCCGAAAACCGGACGTTGCCCAGGATTTTAACAATTACCAGAGTGTGACCGTTGCGGACGATGGGATCAACGTATATTCTTATAACCGCAGCACTTCTGGTTCGGAAATCTCTCGTTTGGTCATTACGGCCACCGGAATTACAGCATTGCCTGAAAAATTTAAGTACATTCAGGAGTTTTCAGCGTTTATACGATATTTTGATGGCCGGCTCTATGGGGCAGATGGCGCTGTGGTGGAGATCCAAAATAACAATAAATTATACCTGAAAGCGCGACTGGATACCCGGATCAACGAAGCCAGGTCCAAGGCAAACGTCCTCCGCTATGCTCCCGGAACGGATACGATCTATATGCTTGAGGCCTATGGATCCAGTGCATATCTGCAAAAGTTTGATCAGGATAATTTTCAGTTATTGAGCACCCAGAAGCTTGGTAGTTTAATTGACTTAACGCCTGCGAAGCAAGTGGTACCGCTGGAAAGCCCTACTTCGGCAGCGCTTTTGAGCGATCAAAATACCATGGCGATCTTTCGAACCTGCACTAGCCAAATCACCAATATTGAAAATTTTCCCAAAGCGATCGATTACGGCTGTTATGGGGACACCTTGAAACTCAAAGCACCCGGCAATTTTCCAGACGACCATTATTACTGGTCAGACGGATCCAGCGGTAAAACCTACGTGCGATACCTGGCCGATGTGAGTACATTCAGGCTTTCTTACCAGGTAGCAGACGGAAATGGATGCCTTAGTCCGGCCTCCGATCTATTGGAAGTCAAAACTGTGATCAAACCGCTTGCGCCGGATATTGGCATCATCGGGGACAACAAGATCTGTGCGGGCGGTTTTGTGGAATTAACAGCCACCGGACAAGGCGCACAGGGTTTGCAAGGTTATGATGTGTTCTGGTCTGATGGTCAAACAGGGAGCCGCATACGGGTCGAGGTGCCTGGCGCTTATTACGCGCAATCCCGGAGCCCGGAAGGCTGTTTGAGCCCGGTTCAACAGTGGCCAGTGAATCTTTTTGCAAGTGCCACCCCCCAGCCGCCTCAACCAACGATCCTGATTGAGGCAGGCGATGGCGATGAAATTATCTGTAGCACAGAACCCGGTAAACTCAAAGCGCCCGCCGGATATGATATTTATATCTGGTCCGACGGACTAAATGCGCTTGAAAACACGCGCCCAATTCCACCGACAGGGGAGATTTCCTTGAAGGTTCAAAACATTGAAGGCTGTCGTAGTGAATCTTCCTTGCCCCTCCACATTCAGCGATTCAATACACCTGCCAAGCCGGGCATCGTGCGGGCAGAAAATGTGCTGGGATCCACAGCTCCTGCCGGGAATCAATGGTTCCTCAATGGTGTGGCGATTCCAGGCGCAACCGGGCAGTTCTTAACAGCAACTCAGACGGGCAGCTATACCGTGCAGGTCATCCTTAATTCAGGCTGTCCCTCGCCCATGTCTGATCCTTTTGCGTTTTGATCTTTCGCGCTTTTTTTAACCTGCTCAATTTCCACGTTATGAAACGTTTTCAATACCGAATACTGCTTTTTTCTTTTGCCTTGTTCAATATCAATCAGACTATCGCCCAGGAGTTCAGGATCCTGGATATGAAGCTTAAAGATATTTGCTACTCTGCGGTCAATGATCGGATTTATGGTGCTGTGCCAGGCAGTCTGATTCAAGGGAATTCAATAGCAGTGATCAACCCGAATACGGGCGTAGTGGAACAAAATATTCCCATCGGTAGCCAACCTACGCTGCTGCGGGTATCTGACAATGGACGATACTTATTTGTTGGACTCAATGGTTCTCCGGTGATTCAGCGATACGATCTGCTTACAAGTTCTCTGGATCCGGCCATTGATCTGGAACTGTTTGCCCCGCCGCCTTATGACACCCATTATCCCATCTTTACAGGGGATATCCAACCGATTCCCCAGCCGGGTAATTCAATCGTGATTTCCCGCAATGATTTGAACTCTTCGCCCGGATTTAGCGGATTAACCGCATTTGACGATACCACTGCCCGTGCTTTGAAAATAGATGCTGGTGTAATAGGCGGTGACCAGATTGTAATGACTGAAGATGGTCAGACCCTGTGGGGGCTTGGTCACCTTTATGCACCAACGGCATTTCAACGATACCAGATCACGGCGCAGGGAGTGATTGCACAAAGTGACTACCCTGGTCTGATTGCGAATGAGGTCAGGCATGTATCTTATCAAAATGGGCGAATTTACCTTCAAAACGGACAGATATTTAATGTTTCAGGAGCTGGAACCCCCAACCTGCTTTCCACCATATACAATGGCCAGGATTATGGCCTGGTGCGGGCTCCAATGGTCCCGGCGCTAGACTCAAGTGTTTTTTACGTCCTTACCGATTTCAGCTCGACGGACCCATTTAGTTTCACGGGTTACAAACTAAAAGTCTACAACAAGGTCGATTTTAGCCTGAAAGGTGTTTTTTTACTGCCAAACGATTTTAAGGATCAGCCCCAAAAAATGCTGAGTCTTGGTGTAGGCCGAATTGCGGTTTTGGCGGCCGGCTCGGGTTTCGAAAAAACGAAGCTGATTCTTTTTACTGCAAATCCCTGCATCCCTCAGGATCTTGGCTTAACCGTTACGCCTGGTTCAGCATTCCCCTGCGTGGGGGATACACTCAACTTGACAGCCCAACAAGGCTATTCAGATTATTTTTGGTCAAACGGGGCTACCGGACAGTCGATTCAGCTTACATCGAACAGTGTGCTTTTGGATAGCATCCGTTATCGGGTTATGGGGTCCAATGGTTGCTTAAGCCAGTTTTCTCCTGCAACTTCGGTGCTGTTTGAAGCGAGACCATCAGACCTGTTGTTGCAATTGGATAATTTTAAAAGTATCATTTGCCCGGATGAATCAGCCCGTATTTACCCTTATGC
>CANJPT010000050.1 GCA_947476195.1 Lewinellaceae bacterium
GACAGATTCTATTAATATGACCACATATCATGCTCCTTGGCAAACAATTGATTCTTGATCTTATCAGATTCCATCAAAAGATCAAGTCCGCTGTACATGTCCTGCAAACGCAGGTCCTGTACATTGTTTTCTTTTGTGATGTACGATGCGAAGTTTCGCATTTCAAAAATGTCTTCCCAGGTTGTGGTTGCAGAAGTATTTCCACCGTTAGTAATGGCTTTGTGTCGCGCCAGCAGAGGTCTTGCCGCAGGGTAATACACCCAAAAAAGTGGCTTTTCAAATCTAAAATTCCCATCTTCATCCCGTTCTTCAATAATCGGGGCAATTCCGAGAATCCGGCTGCGTAAGGTGCTGGTTTTGGTATCAAAAAACCAGGACTCTTTGATTCTGAATCGTTTTACGTCTTCCCAATTGGTTTCGTTCTCCACTACCTTAATCGTTTCTACATAGGTGACCGGATCAAAAGTTATCACGGTATCTCGTCTGTAAAGTGCTGTCCTTACCTGATCTGCAGAAAGGCGTTTTTGAAACTTATCGTCCTCCGTACTGTACACGGAAAGATTGCCGGACAAGGCAGCATCTGATAATATTTTAAATAAGGGTGATTCGGGGGCGGTAAACGGGAGGTTCATTTTTTCGCGAACATCCACTACGCGCCAGATTCGGCGCTCCCATAAAATATCGGCTTCCCGAATGGGTTGATAAGCCAGTACGGCATGCTCGCTGACCACTTCTCGATCCGTGATGTCATCTACGGGTAAGGAAGAGGGTACTTCAATAGGTTCAGGGCCTTGTGCAAAGGCAAAATGGATGGAAAGGAGCATGGCTCCGCCAAGGCAACCCATGAGTCGGGCAGCCCGTGGTGACAACAGTTTTGTCATGTCGGAAAATGTTTAGTAATGAAAAAATAAAAGAAATCCAGGGCTCTGTTGTACACAGAACCTACCTAAAATACGTTTTTTTCAGCAAATTGATTGCTTTGTGAATGGGTACCGGCTAGGCGGTTTTACGCAACAGAAACGGGGGGTAGGGGATCGGTATTTTGATTGTTAATAATTTTAACAATTAATCCACTGCGCAAATTCCAACAGCGAGTCAAATTTATGCTCCAGGTTCATCCTGGAGAGGGCCGCTACCTCCTCGATTTTTCCAAGAATCAACACCGGCCGAATGCCAAGCTTTTGAGCAAATTCCATGTCTGAAACTGAATCACCCACCATCCAGGCATCCTCCAGATCGATATCGGGAAAATCTGCCAATGCCAGCCAGGCCATGCCCGTGGCAGGTTTTCGGCAGCTGCAACCTGCCTCAGCCCGGTGTGGACAATAGTAGGCCCGGTCGATACGGCCTCCGTTTATCTGAACAAACGAGTGCATTTTTTGATGAACAGCGTGAAGTTCAAGTTCCGACATCAAGCCTTTACCAATACCGGCCTGATTGGTGATGACAATAATGCGTCCGAATTTTCCGGCAAGCAAGCGCATAGCTTCGCCCAGTCCATCTATTGGGTGAAATTCCCCAGGCGATTTTACGTAATCGCCTGGGGAACGAAGGTTTATCACACCATCTCTGTCCAGGAAAAGTGTCGTCATGGTTATAATTTATCCTGCCAAAGCTCCAACTTGACGCAACACATTTTTTGCCACGTCCAAAAAGGCTTCTGCTACAATACTGTTGGGTTGAAGAATAGCAGGCAATCCAGCATCTCCGCCTTCCCGCACACTTTGAACCAGCGGAATTTGGCCGAGCAACACGGTATTGTTTTCCCGAGCCAGTTTTTTTCCACCACCTTGGCCGAAGATAAAGTATCTATTGTCTGGAAGTTCTGCCGGAGTGAACCAGGACATGTTTTCTACCACACCTAAAATCGGGACGTTTATCTGGTCCAATAAAAACATGTTTACTGCTTTAATTGCATCCGCTATGGCAACGTCCTGGGGGGTGGTGACGATCACCGCGCCTGTGACAGGCACAGTTTGTACGAGTGTGAGCTGTACATCGCCAGTGCCTGGTGGGAGGTCAACGATGAGAAAATCAAGTTCGGGCCACAATACCTCGCTAACAAACTGCTTGATAATGGCAGCCAAACGAGGCCCACGCAGCACCACAGCCTGCTCTGGCTCTATGATAAAGCCGATACTGATACAAGGAATACCGTGGCCTTCGAGTGGAATCATTCTGGGTACACCCGTGATGTCGCGTACTTTAGGACGTTCGCCCAACAGACCGAGCATCGTTGGAATACTGGGACCATACACATCAGCATCAAGCAGACCAACGCGGGCACCCAATTGTTTGAGTCCAAGGGCCAAATTGACTGCTACGGTGCTTTTACCTACCCCCCCTTTGCCACTTGCAACGGCAATGATATGTTTGATCTGTGGCACAGCACTTGGTGGTGCGATGCCATCAGTGGCCTTAGCGACAAAATGAGCATTTACCTGTGCTTGTGGAAAAACCTCCGCAATCGCTCCGATACAGGCAAAATTCAGTTCAGCCTTTCCTTGCATTTGAAGGCTTGGGATCGAAAGCTTAAAATTGACGTTATTCCCTTCAATTATTAGGTCTTGTACCATGTTTGCCGTCACAATGTCACGGCCGGTTTGTGGATCACGTACCTGGCGAAGGGCGTTTAGTATTTGTTCTTTTTCCATTAAGGTTGGCTTATTTGGTGCATTCTTCAAGCATTTTCGCCAGACGGACGATATCTTCAGATTTGCGTTTGAACTCATCTTTCGTAGCAGCTTCGACCGCTGCCGGGCAATCGTCGAAATTTTTTCTAATCCCTTTGTTTAGGTCGAGCGCAAACTTCAATCCATTCAAAGAAATGAATTGTTGCTCTGCTATTTTTTGGATCACAAATTCAGGTGGGTTGGTAACACCATCATTGTCGCCCGCAAAAGCTAAGTACGCTGCGACCTTGGGTGAATCGTTCAATACTTCGAGAATGGTTTTTCCACCACCGATATTGACACTGTTAGCGGATTTGAAAGCCGAAACTTTAAACATGCGGCCATCAAAGGTGAAAGCCGTTAGTTTTGACTTGTTGATTCGAACCACGTTATATTCCGTGCCCAAATCAATTGCGTATCGAACATTACCAGTAGAACTGAACAAAAGGCCAGTCATTCGTGGATTTTCCACGAGAAAAAGCACTTTTGTTTCGATACCATCCGTTCCAAATACGGTGCCTTCGTACTGAACAGAATTAGGCGTCAATGCCAGCGATTTAATTTTGTGATCGTCCTTGCGCTCGTCGCTATCGGATTTATAGGTCACTTCGGCAGCCTTTACATCAGAAGGAGTTTCACTTGCCTCAAATTTCAGGTGTCGGGTTGTTTTACCCGTGCTTGTGTAGTCTTTGCGCAGGTTCTCGATATCTTCCAAAAGTCGTTTGCCATCTTTTGGGTCGTAGTCGTTTACAACCACAGCGTTGGCAAATTCGGTTGCTTTGTCCAGATCTTCCAACCAGAAGTTCAAAAGTGCAAGATTGTACAGACATGCGTACTTAAGTTTTTTTTCTCCTTTTTCTGCAGGATTATACTTCTCTTTTTGATTGCTGAAAAAATCCATCGCTGGTTGTAGCAACAAACGAACCGAATCAAGGGGCTTGTCTGCTTTCATGATGGCCATGGCCGTCTTTGTGGTTTTCAAAGCTTGCTGAAAACCAGCATAGTCAGGGTGTTTTTCCGAATCGAGTATTTGGAGTTTGAGGGTACCAGATACAGGGGTGTAACCAAATTGCGTATTCAAAAACTCGTAAATCTCTCGGGTGGAAGCCGTGAGGGCATCCTGGTCATTCTTGGAAAGGTCATAACCCAAGTTCTTTTTCACATAATTGTTGACTTCGCCAATCGTGCCGAACTCGCGGCTATTGTAGGTACGCTCCCCAAATAACCAGGTTTTCTCTTGCAACTGCTTGCCATCCTGATTGCGTATTTTCAGGGTTAGGGTATGCTCGTATTTGGCTTCGTAATAATAGGTCTTTGTCTCAATCTCTTTACCAGCACTGTCTTTAGATTTGGTGGTTTTGGTTTTCGTTTCCCCACCAGCCTGACGATAGTCGCTTAGGTTCAATTCGAGGTTGAAATTCCCACCTTCTTTGACTTTTTTATATCCGAAGACTTTCAGATTGTCTGTGAAAAATTTCTCTGGCAGTCCAACGGCCTGCAGGTCTTGGGGATTGGCAGAAAGAATGGCGCTATAAGATTGGTAGTCTGACTGGAGTGGTTTGCGTGGCAAACGCGTGTAATTAACGGTGACTGCTTCGGCGTCCAGGTCAACCTTTTGAGCAAATAATGGCAGGGACAATACAAGGGCAACCAGCGTGGTAAATAATTTACGATTCATTTGAAAAGGGTGAAAATTGATTGAGTTGAATGTTTAATTTGGACAAATGTATTAATTATTGAATTCGGAAAGCGACAGTCTGCATGCGTTTGGTCATCGTCCCATCTGCCATTTTCTCTTCCAGGATCATTTCTTTTGCGGCTGGTAATTCAAATACAGCTTTTATATCGCGAATACGGGCAGCTGGAACTCCGGCGGCATGAAATTGTGTCATTGCGTCATGTAAGGTCATTTGTACAATCCTTTCAGCCAGCAAAACATTTAAAGATTCGCGATTCTGAACCCTGGCCGTATTGGTTTTAAAATTAGCATTTAGCAATAATACATTTAAGCTCAAAACACCGCAAAGATGAGAAAACTGTCGCTCTGTACCTACTGCAAGCAAGAGTGTTTGTCCGTCAGCACAAAGAAAAGTGTCGCCATAGGGGGCAATGTTCGGATGCTTGGTTCCCATACGTTGTGGGATATTCCCGTTCATCAGATAATTACTGGCCTGGTTGGCGAGGGAGGCAAGTGCTGATTCCAACAGTGAGCTGCTTACAAGACTTCCTTTTCCGGTTCGTTCGCGTTGCAACAGCGCGATCAGAATCGCCTCTTTGAGTTGATGCGCGGCCAAAATATCGATCAGTGCAACGGGTAATTTTACCGGCGGACGGTCTGCTTCTCCGTTCATATAGAGAAAACCAGCTTCGGCTTGCAATACCGCGTCAAAAGCCGGCGTTTCATCTTCCGGATCGGCGTAAGAATTGAGTTGGGCATAGATCAGGCCTGGATTTTCAAGACGTAAGGTTTCTGGATCAAAACCCATTTTTTGGGCCGATGATGGTTTGAAATTGGAAATTAAAACATCTGCTGTGACCGCAATCTTAAACGCCAAGTCCTGGTCTTCCGGATCTTTGAGATCTAAAAATAAGTGCTTTTTGCCCCAGTTTACACAGCACCAATAGGCAGAGATAGGAGACTTGGGGTCTTCAGAAACCTGTTTCCAACCCCTGGTTACATCCCCGCCCGTAGTCTTGTTTTCAATTTTAATTACTTCAGCACCCAGTTCAGCAAAGAACATTCCAACCGCAGGTCCTGCTAAAACACTGGCAAATTCAACTACTTTTAGGCCCTTAAAAATTTTATCTTGCATGGTATAAACCGAAATATTTTGGCGAAAAATTGCCGGAACAGCGTTCCAGCTTGCGATAATTATGAAGATTTATGCTGCTTTACAAACCCGTCTATGGGATGCTTATTCCATTCAAAACGAGCCGATAACCTCGGTGGATCTGATGAGTCGGGCCGCCTTACGTTTCACTGATTGGTTCTTGCAAACTTACCCGAATCATGAGCTTCGGGTCCTGATTTTTTGTGGGACTGGCAATAACGGTGGTGATGGTGTGGCGGTAGCCCGACTATTGGATTGGCTAGGTTACAGCGCAAAGGTAGTGGTGTGTGATTTTGCAGTGAAACATAGCGCTGATTTTGACGCACAAATGGCACTATTGTCGCAACACCAAAATATCGACGTTGATTGGCTCAAAAACACTCAGAAATGGCCTCTTGTAGCGCCAGATCTACTCATGGTGGACGCACTTTTTGGTTCTGGTCTGAATCGCCCCCTCGAGGGTGAATGGGCGCAAGTAGTAGATTATCTCAATCTTTTGCCGAATGAAAAAGTTGCCATAGATCTGCCAAGTGGGCTATTTACAGATATCCATACGCCCGGGAATGCGGTGGTCTGTGTCCACAAAACCTTTAGTTTTGAACGGCCTAAGCTTGCATTTTTCTTTCCTGAAAATGCTTCCAGGGTAGGGGAGTGGGTATTCGGAAGTATTGGATTAGACCCTGATTTTGAACTAAAGACAGAGACAAAATTTCATTTTTTAAGCAAAAAGGATGCTGCGGCGTTGTATCGGCCGCGCAAAAAATTTAGTCATAAAGGGAGTTTCGGCCATGCCTTGCTGGTCGCAGGAAGTTTTGGCAAAATGGGGGCGACTATATTGGCGGCACAGGCTTGTTTGAGATCTGGGGTAGGTTTGCTGACGGTTCATACCCCGCGCTCCGGCAATATTATCCTTCAAAGTGCTGTGCCGGAAGCAATGGTCAGTCCAGATCAGCGGGCTAAATATTGGACTGAAGTGCCTGATATAAATGGATATTCAAGTATCGGCGTAGGCCCTGGAATCGGCAAAGAACCAGAAACAGCAAAAGCATTACAAACACTTTTGGAGACGTATGACCTACCATTGGTCCTGGATGCCGATGGGCTCAATTTGCTTTCAGAAAATCCGGGTTGGTGGTCCTATATACCTAAGGGTTCCATCCTGACCCCGCATCCCAAAGAGTTTGAACGGCTTTTTGGAAAATCTGAAAATGACTTTAAACGGAATGAGCTACAACGGAAAAAAGCACAGGAATACGGTGTACTAATCATCCTAAAAGGCGCAAATACCGCCATCGCCTGCCCTGATGGGGAATGCTGGTTCAATTCAACAGGTAATCCTGGAATGGCCACAGGCGGTTCCGGGGATGTATTGACAGGTATCCTTACTGGTTTACTTGCTCAGGGTTATCCGCCTAAAGCTTCGGCTTTGCTTGGGGTATATCTACATGGATCGGCTGGAGACATGGCTGCCAAAGCGGGAAGCCAGGAAGCTTTGATCGCAGGGGATATCGTGAATGATCTAGGACTGGCCTGGTTAGCCCTTATGGTTTAAACAGCGGTCAAAAACTGCATCACATCCACCCCATCCGGGTAGTCATTCAAGGTAGGCTTTTGACTCTCTCCAAATGGTAAAACGGTAAATCCATTGACCTTGATTTTACCCACAACGCATTGGATTTCCTCGCGTTTATCAGACAGCATAGCGTCGAGGTCCTGCAATTCATGATAGTATTCATAGTTGACGGATGCGATCCGGGCATGCAACGCAGTGTCTTCTTTTAGGAGTAGGCAACCATTGTTCTTATGGGCCAACCCGTTCATGATATACAGGGTGAAATTGTAGTCGAAATTATTTTTGTATTTGTCGTGGTGGATGATTTCGCGGTACTCGTGCAGCGCTTCGAGTAGCGTGTCAAAGTTATATCCATGGGGGACATATAGCTTACTGACATTGCGGCAACCCAACCCGAAGTAAGAAAAAATATCCTCGCCCAGCGTGTAGAGTTCTTCGGTCGTTTCCATACCACTCAATACGGCCACAGCATTTCGATTTCGACGGATGATGTGTGGGTATTTGCCAAAATATTCCTCGAAATATCGGGCGGTATTGTTGCTGCCGGTGGCAATTACCCTATCCATTCCTTTGAGATATTCCCCTTCTCCTACAAATTCGGTGTATGCCTGGGATTCAGGTGCCCATTCGCCCATTTTTTTTATAAGCAATGGGAGTAGCCGTTTGTCTTTGTCGCTGAGTTTGACCTTCGCCCGAAAGCCCGCAGCGAATACGCAGAGCCAATCATGAAAACCAACGAGTGGAATATTGCCCGCCATGATCAGACCGACCGTTTTTTCTGGAAAATCGGCGCTTGAAATAGGGTATGGTGCTGTCCACACCTCCAGTTTTTCCTTGTCCAAAAATGCATGGGCAATGGCAGTTAGCGCTTTTCGGGTATTCTCTTCGGTGAACCACTTGTTTTCGTGGTATGATTGTTGGATGGCCTGATCGAGATCTTCGTCGCCGCCGGAATTTATATAATGGCCGAGTTCGGCGAGGAGATCAATGCGTTGTTGGAGATTCACGGAGATATAATTTTGAATCGCAAAGGTAGCGAACGGTGTGTTGGCTGATTGCCAGGATCAAAAGGTTTAGTGGAATTTGTTTTGCTTAAGTTCATTTCGCTATAAAACGCAGCGATCTGGATTGTTTGATAGATCAGAATGGTATCTCTCCATGCGTATGAAGCCTTGTTTTTCATCCGGATCCACCCCACAAAGCTGCCTATTATGTAGACATAATCCATGCAAACACGAATTCAGTATATATATAATAGCATTACTATTATGTATACATGCAAAACAATCCTACTTTTATTACGTTTGGCGTTATAAAGCTCCTAAATATAGTATGACAGCACCTAACCCAAATACCTTAACACCACAAAGCCGTCTCCTACGCTTACTTGGCCAATACCACCGGGAGATCCGGTACATATTTCTGTATGCGGTGGTGGCAGGACTCATCAATCTTTCCCTACCGCTTGGTATTCAGGCTATTATCGGCCAGATTGCAGGTGGGGGCATCAATGCTTCCTGGGGCGTACTGGTATTGTTTGTACTGGTTGGGGCCGGCCTGACAGGTATTTTACGCATCATGCAGCTTTCTGTGATGGAATATATGCAACGGCGGATTTTTGCGGAATCGGCGGTTGAATTTGCCCTGCGAATACCACGTCTGAATCTGGATAGCCTACGCAAGGAACACTTACCGGAACTTGTCAATCGTTTTTTCGACACTATTACGCTCCAAAAAGGATTGCCAAAGATCCTGATTGATGGGAGCACTGCAGTCCTGCAAATTATTTTCAGTTTGGTATTGTTGTCGTTTTACCACGCCAGTTTCCTTACTTTTTCGATCCTGCTGTTAAGTATTTTGTTCCTAATGTTCTATTGGATGGTACCCAAAGGCCTACAATCGAGTTTGCTGGAGTCTAAATACAAGTATAAACTCGTGTTTTGGCTTGAGGAACTTGGGCGGGTAGCCGCCACATTCAAGTTGGCTGGGGAGAATGATTTTCCAATGCGTCGTACGGATGAAATTACCAATGCTTACCTCGAAGCCCGAGCTAAGCATTGGCGGATCTTAATGATAAAATTTATCAGCAGCAGCATCTTCCGGGTGTTGGCATTAGGTAGCTTTTTAGTGCTTGGGAGCTTATTGGTAATGCAAAGTGAGTTGAATATCGGACAATTCGTTGCCGCTGAAATCCTCATTTTCTTTGTCATTGAATCTGTTGACAAACTGGTCGCACTGCATGAAACCGGGTATGATGTGCTCACAGCGACTGAAAAACTGGGACAAGTGGCAGATCTTCCGCTTGAGCGAGAAGGTGGCATACGGGTGGAAGCGTTTTGTACCCAGTCACAGCCCTTAGCCGTTGAATTGCGCCATTTGAGTTATCAGTTTCAAGATGCTAAAACACCGGTATTAAAGAACATATCCCTTCATATCAAGGCTGGCGAACGGGTTGCTGTGACAGGATACAATGGTTCTGGTAAGAGTACCTTACTGCAGATTCTCTCGGTTGTGCGTCGCGATTTTACGGGTTCTTTGTTATTCAATGGATTACCAAAGCAAAACCTGGATCTTCGAAGTCTTAGAGAACATATCGGTGACCTCTCCTCTCAGGAAGATATTTTTAAAGGATCAATCCTGGAAAATATTACGCTTGGGAATCCCAACATTTCCCTTCCTCGGGTACTGGATATCGTAGAAAAAGTAGGCTTGAATGATTTTGTGCAGGAAAGCCCACTGGGCTTAGATACCGAGTTGTTTTCAGGAGGTAAAAATTCGCATCGTAGTGTTATTACAAAATTACTGGTTGCACGCGCTGTAGCAGCACAGCCTAATTTATTGGTCATGGAAGAACCGTTGGCAGGCCTTAATTTCCGGGATCGAATTGGTATAGCACAGTTTCTGGCAGACCGAATGCAACCCTGGACCTTGATTTGTGTCACCGAAGATCCTGTTTTAGCAGCACTCTGTGATCGGGTGCTAATTTTAAAAGAAGGAGAAATTGTGCTGGATGGAAGCTTTGAGGAGGCTCAAAAAAGCAAAGACTTTGAAAGGGTGTTTCGCTCTAATCTTGTGTAACTACCAAACGAAAAACGAATGCATAATATATCTGACAATCATCTGCCTTCAAAGGCATATCCCAAGGCGTTATTACTAACGGGTAAAACCAGTCTTCCAGCATGGCATTGGTCATTTCGTCGACTGTTGGCGGTGCTATTAGGTATCATACTTGTTTTTTTATTCTTGCCCTGGACGCAAAATGTTCGGGCGGATGGCAGAGTGACCACCTTGCGACCCGAACAAAGACCTCAATCGGTTCACGCGACCATTTCTGGCCGCATAGAGCAATGGTATGTGGCAGAAGGTCAGGCCATTAAGCGGGGGGACACCCTGGTGTTTTTATCGGAGGTAAAATCAGAATATTTTGACCCTGAGTTGGTGGCAAGGGTAGGCGATCAGGTTACCGCCAAAAAGGGTTCTATTCAATCATACGGCCAAAAAGCAGGTGCACTGGACGATCAGATCGGGGCCATGCGCCGTGAGCTGGAAAGCAAGTTGCTGCAAACCCGCAACAAAATAGAACAAGCCCGACTCAAGATACAGAGTGACACCCTCAAGGTCGTACAAGCCCGTGTGGATCACCAGGTGGCACAGCGCCAGTTAAGTGGTGCAAAAAACCTGTACGATAAGGGGCTTGAACCACTCACAAAATTTGAGGAGAGACGGTTGAAATTTCAGGATGCAGAAACCAAACTTGTGGCAGCCGAAAACCAGCTTTCAATTAGCCGGAATGACTTAGCTATTTACAATACAGAATTACGACTGATTCAAAATGAGACAGCAAATAAAATCGCCAAGGCCCAAAGCGATCGATTCAGTACCATCAGCGATCGCTATGATGCGCAGGCCAATGTGAGCAAACTTCAGATCGAACGCGAAAACTATGCACGCCGTCAATCTTTCTACTACATCCTGGCACCTCAGGATGGCTTTGTGGTTCAGACCATTAAGCCTGGCATTGGAGAGATCATCAAAGAAGGCGAACCCTTGCTAAGTATCCAACCAGCTAATTATCAATTGGCCGTTGAAATGTATGTTAAGGCCCTTGATCTGCCGCTATTAACCGTAGGCAGTAGTGTCCGGTTCATTTTTGATGGTTGGCCCGCGTTTTTCTTCACTGGTTGGCCCGGGGTTTCATTGGGTACTTTTGGCGGAAATGTGGTCGCCATTGATCGGAATATCAGTTCAAATGGTAAATTCAGGGTCCTTGTAGCACCAAACCCTACGGATTATCCGTGGCCAACAGCCATTCTGCCGGGTGGCGGGGCAAAAGGCATTGCATTGTTGAGTGATGTTCCTGTCTGGTATGAACTTTGGCGGGTAGTCAATGGCTTTCCACCGGACCTTTATAAAAATATGCCGGGTTCCGGAATTAAAGATAAGGAGGGAAAAAAATGATATATATAAAACGAATGGCATCATTCAGCGTGTTGCTTGCTTCACTCAGCACTTTGGCCATTTTATTTTCGCCGGAATCACTCACTGCCCAAACACTTGAATATGCCGATTTTAAGCAGCAAGTGCTTAAAAATCACCCACTTTCAAAGAAAGCAGACTTGTATCTGGGGCTGGCAGACGCCGTATTGCTGAAGGCTAAAGGAGGCTTTGATCCTAAAACGTATTTAGAATATTCAGGCAAAAACTTTAACGGAAAAACCTATTTTCAATACTCTGAGGCTGGCCTGAAAGTGCCCACCTGGGCAGGCTTGGAGTTCAAAGGTGGCTACAATCTCGCATCGGGGTATCTATTGAATCCTGAAGGTAGTTTGCCGAAAAACGGGCAGGCAAATTTGGGTCTGGTGTGGACCCTGGGTCAAGGCCTACTTTTTGACGAGCGAAGGGCAGGACTTCAAATAGCAAGGGCGGGACTTCAAATGAGCGAAGCCGAACGCCTGGAGGCTCGAAACGATCTGATGGTGGAAGCCAACAAAGCATACTGGACCTGGAGCTATGCTGAAAATGCGGTAGGAATTATATTGAATGCACTCCGTCAGGCAGAGATACGACATGAAGGCATGCGACAAAGTTTTATTCAAGGCGAGCGCTCCGCTTTTGATACCCTGGAGACTTTTATTCAGGTTCAGAGCCGGCAAGTGGAATTGCAGTTTGCCCAGGTTGATGCACAGAACGCAGTTCTTGAACTTTCTGTTTTTTTATGGAATACCAATAATCAAATGCTTAGCCCTGAGCAAATACCTGCGGCGCCAACACGATTAACTATAGATATGGAAGCTGGAATTCCATTAGAAAAAGAAGATTTGCTTCAAATAGCACGTACCCGGCATCCTGAATTGCAACAGTATCAAATCAAAATACGCCAATTAAGCACCGAGCTCCGTCTTAAAAATGAAAAAAGGAAGCCCGTTCTTGATTTGAGTTATAATCTGCTGGGGAATGCCTGGGATTTTTTTCCTACCGTTTCGGCTAATGGGCCTGCTATGTTTGTAAATGACATAAAGTGGGGGCTTGATTTTAACTATCCAATTTTGAACCGAAAAGCAAGGGGTGACTGGCAATTGACCCGACTTAAGATCATACAAACCGAACTCGAATTACAGCATAAACGGCAAACAATTGAGGTAAAGGTTCAGCAATATACCAATGACCTGATAAACCTGCGCAGCCAGGCGATTTTGTTTCGCGACGTGACTGCCAACTACCGCCGCCTTTTGGATGGCGAAAATGAAAAATTTGCTAATGGCGAAAGTTCTGTCTTTTTGGTGAATACCCGGGAACAACGCTGGCTGGATGCACAATTGAAATACCTGAAACTACTTAGCGAGTTGCGCAAAGCAGAAGCCGGAGTCCAATGGGCTGCCGGTGTACTGGGTCAATAAAGGTCACTCTGCTATGGGCACTACTGGCAATATAGGCTTCAGCACCAACACCGTTCGTCGATTCTTCTGCCTGCCTTCTGCTGTCTCATTTGAAGTAACCGGATAAAACTCTCCCTTCCCTATTGGGGTGATCTGATTGGCATTCACATTGTAGTCGCGAATGAGGATCCGTATGGCATTCGTAGCTCTGACAAGACTCCAATCCCAGGTATCCTTTAGTGCTTTTTCCTTTGGAGGTAATACATTGTCCGTGTATGAAATCAAATTAACAGAAAGCGTAGGTCTTGCGGCCAGGAATTCGGCAAGGGGTTGAAGAAGGTCTTTGCCTTTCACACTGATGTTCACCCCACTTGGTTCAAAAAGTGAAGCATCTGGCAAAATGAGCATGATCGATTCACCTTCCGTAATAGTAGTTACGCCAGCGCTGCTTAATGGAAAGTATACCTTTGCCAAATCAGCTTCGAGTGTCAAAAGAATGGCCTTACGCTTTTCTTGCACCGCCAATACTTTATTTATTATGGCATTACGCTGTTCTAGTTTGGTATTTGTTGTGGCAAGCGTTTTCTCAAGGGATGTTTTCTCTGTGGAAAGTTTACTGGCAGATTCACCCATTGACAAGACCTTGGAAGCTATTTCAGCTTTAAGATCTGAAATCTCCTGATCCTGTTTTCCAAGGTCACGGGCGAGGTTTTCGGTCGTTTTAATGAGTTGGGCTGATTCCTGCCTCCGTACCAGAACCTCTTGCACCAGTGTTTTTTCGCGGCCCTGAGTGGCGGCGTGTGCGTTAACTTCAGCGCGGTAGATCTTAGGTTTTACGCATGAAAAAACAGTAAAAAGTCCTACCCCGGCAAGGGCTGCAAGGCTTATTTTCTTCATCGATCGCTTTGTTTATCTATAAAAATTGGGCTAAAAAGCCCGAAATGTTTATAAGCGCTAATTTTTAAATTGAACGCGTAGCGGCTTAAGACTCCCACATTTCGGGATGATTCATATTTTCAACGGTACACTTCATCAACGTACCAGGGTGGCAAAACCTTTATATGTTTTAGCTTCACCGCGCGGCCCCGTAAAACTAACCACATAAACATATACACCTTCGGGCGACATTCCGCCTGAGTTACGCTTTTCACCATTCCATTTGTCATTTGGGTTGTTGGTCTCGAAAACCAGTTCACCCCAGCGATTCCAGATGCTCATTTTGAAATTAATGACGCCATTCAGAAATCCTTTCCCAAAAAAATCATCGTTGGTGCCATCTCCATTGGGAGAAAATGCATTAGGCATGTACCAGGTAATCTCAGGACGAAAATCCAGTTCCTTAGTGATAGAGTCTTTGCATCCAGCAGGGTGGGTAACAATTAGCCTGATAAATACCGTACCAGTGTCGAGGAAAGTATGGGTTGGACTTTGTTCCAGGCTGGTGGTATGAGTACCAAGCTGCCAGTTCCAATGTTCCGCACCAATAGATTGATCAATAAAGTGAACGGTATTGTTGAAGTTTGACAAAGCAGAATCAGGATCACATGTGAATGCTGCCGTCGGAGAGGGTTCCACCCGAATCAGGTTGGGGAAATCTGCGTCAACGTAACACCCGATTGGTGAGGTTATTTCAACGCGAACATCGTAAACACCTTCCACATCATACAAATGGGTGGGGCTGATTACATTATGCATCGTATCGCCATCTCCGAAATACCAGACGATATTATAGCGGTTGTCAATGGGCGTTGACAGATTGTCAAAAAATATATCTGCCGGTACACAGCCCAGAAAGCTACTTGGCTGAATGATAATAATAGGAGGGGCCGGGAACCAATGAATGACCTGCGTAGTATCGTCAGAACATTGGTTCATATCGGATACCTTTAGTTTTACTGGATGGTCTCCTGGTACAGGGTATAGGTAAGCAGGGTTTTGCTGACTGGAGGCTGATCCGGGTATTCCAAAGTTCCATTTCCATTGGTTCAAGACTGCTTCCCCTGTAGAATGGTCGGTAAAAGTGACTGGTCCTGCTACGCAGGTGTCATAATCGTACGAAAAACTGGCGTTTATGGGCGGGAAAATACGTACATGGATAAATGCCGTATCACTGCAACCGCCACTACTTTGATTGATCAATAACATCCCATTATATAGCCCCGTATCAGGGAAAGTAAAGGCTGTAAACCACTTATTTACCTTGTCAGAAACGGTAGTTCCGTTGATTTCAAACCGCCATTCCACTTCCTTAACATTGCTTGCTTCAGTGGTCTTATTTTCAAAAAAAATGGTCTTGTCTCCACATGATTTAATGGTATAGTCTTCCGCTTTGATGGTCAGCGAATCAGCACTAAGTTTAGCATCAATATCAGGGGTACAATCAGCCACATTGAACTGAAACTCCCGTTGAACCGTTGAAAGCAACTGGCCGTTTCGGTATTCCTGCACACAAACGGCCACAACAAATTGTCCAATGATATTTGGCGTACCTGTGATCATACCTGTAGCCGAATTGATTGTAACCTGAGGATTTCCACCAACAGGGTTGTTGGAATTATAGGTTGGTAAGGCATAAGGGACAAAATCAAAGGGTGGCGGACAAGGCGGGGTGGGCTTTGCTCCGATACAAGTAAATAATTCAGGCTGAACGGTTATATTTCCACCACCGGTCAATGCCTGGCAAAAGCTATACACTAAAATATCCCCGTCCGCATCAACCGCTGAGTGGTTGAAAATCAATGGAAGGTTATTACAAATGATAATCGGGGGAAAATTTAAATATTTCGGGCTATTGTTATTGCCTGCCATGGCAGCAGGCTTTAGCTCAATGGTATACGTTGCGCCTACATCACCAGGGTTTATAAGATTGGTGATGGAATTATTTCTACAACAACGTTGATAGACAATGAAATAGCTCTCGTTGGTAAGTACAGGAAGAATTGTTTCAAAAGAATATGCTGCCTCTTCAACGCACACCGAGGGTATTTTTGTTACACATTGTGGCGTGTCAGGTATCAGCTTTGTGAAGTCATAATCGCTGATGCTAAAGGTAGAATAAAGTGAGTTGTTGTTTACGGATCCTTTATATACAGCAAACTCTGCGGGTTTGTCAAAGTCCGCTCCATTACCATAGCAGTCGCGGTAAATATGCATCGTAAACCTCCAGCGCTTTACTCCCGGACTGACTTCTCCCAGGCATTCGTATGTGATGTCACCGCCAATAATATGCTTAGCCTCGACCAACGACGGGAAAAGGAACAATATAAAAAGTACGCAAATGGATAAGTTTTTTGTGCGGTTCATGTCTGAATATTCGGTGTAGAAAAACCTTTGTTTTAGAAATGGCAGAAAAATGTCCAGTAGTTTAAAAAAAGTGTCGTTCAAGGCTACTATCGTACCAGCGTGGCGTAACCTTTGAATTCGTTTTTTTCTCCTCTGGGGCCTGTAAATGTTACCGTGTATACATAAACCCCTTCAGGAGATAAACCTTCGGAGTTGTGTTTTTCACCATTCCATTTGTCTGTTGGGTTACTGGTTTTATAAACCATTTCTCCCCATCGGTTCCAGATGGTCATATTAAAATTTGTGACTCCGGTTAAAAATCCTTTACCATAGAAATCGTCATTTGTGCCATCACCGTTGGGTGTGAAGGCATTTGGCATGTACCAGGTAATTACTGGACGGATATCCAATTCCTTCGTAATCGAATCTTTACAACCCGCCGGATGGGTTACGATAAGCCTGACGTTAACGACCCCGGTATCCTGAAAGGTAAACGTTGGATTTTGCTCAATAGTTGTAAAACCTGGTCCAAATTGCCAGTTCCAATGTGCCGCTCCTACAGAGCTATCTATAAAATGGACGGTATTATTGAAATTTGTGAGCGCAGAATCCGGGTCACATGAAAAATTAGCCACAGGGGGAGCTTCTACGACAATAAGTTTTGTAAAATCGGCATACTTGTAACAGCCAAGCGGGGAGGTGATTTCTACCCTAACATTATAGATACCTGGGGTAGCATATAAGTGCGTTGGACTAATAATATTAACAGACGAATCACCATCTCCAAAATACCAGACAATATGGTAGCTTTCGTCAATAGGTTCGGATAGATTTGTAAAATAGATGGTCGCTGGAGCGCAACCAAAATAGGTATTGGGCTGAATAATGATCACAGGGGGGGCAGGAAACCACTGAATCACTCCAGTTGTATCATCCTGACACTGGTTTTTGTCTACAACCTTCAAACTGATGGGATGATTTCCTGGCTCCGGAAATTGATAAACTGGATTTCTTTTGATTGAGGGGGACGCTCCGGGTATACCAAAATTCCATTTCCATTGATTTATCCCGCCATCCCCTTTGGACTTGTCAATAAACCCTACCGGGCCTGCTACACAGGTATCGTAATCGTAGGCAAAATTTGCATGAATTTCCGGGTAAATCTCTACGTGTATAAATGCCGTATCGCTACATGCGCCGCTGCTTTGGTTGATCAAAAGCATTCCATTGTACAGACCAGTATCCGGGAAGGTAAACGCAGTGAACCACTTATTTACCTTGTCACTCACGGTAGTGCCATTGATGTCAAAACGCCATTCAACCTCCTTTACATTGGAAGCTTCCGTGGTTTTATTCTCAAAAAATATTGTTTTTTCGCCACAAGACTTAATCGTATAATCTTGCATTAAGATGGTTAAGGAGTCAGCACTCAGTTTCGCATTAATATCCGGGGTGCAATCGGTCACATTGAATTGAAACTCTCTTTGTACAGTGGAAAGTAATTGGCCATTACGATATTCCTGCACACAGACCGCCACTACAAATTGCCCGTTCAACGAAGGCGTCCCGGTTATCTGGCCGGTAACCGGATTAATACTCACCTGTGGATTGCCACCTACCGGATTGGAGGAAGTATAATTGGGAACAGCATAAGGAACTGCTAAAAATGGGGGACCACAAGGAGGATTTGGGGCAATTGCATCACAATTAGTTGGATTCGGATTGCCCGCTGGATTACCTCCACCTTGCAAGGCATCACAAAAAGTGTAGATCAAAATGTCACCTTCTGCATCAATAGCCGAGTGATTAAATTGCAAGGGAAGATTGTTGCAAATAATAATCGGTGGGAAATTTACGTATACCGGACTATTATTATTGACGGCCATTGCTGCTGCGGTCAGTTCGATGGAGTAGGTAGCCCCAACATCTCCGGGATTAATAATATTGGTAATTGAATTATTTCGGCAACAACGTTGATAAACAATAAAATAACTTTCATTGGTTAGCACCGGGAGGTCCTCTTCAAAAGTGTAGGCGGCCTCTTCAACACAGACATAAGGGAGTTTAGTCACACATTGCGGTGTATCAGGTTCTAATGGAAACGAATTATCATAATTAACTGACAATGAAGCGTATAGAAAATTATTTGCTTCTGAACCCTGGTAAATTCCAAATGCCGCCGGCTGGTCAAAATTCGCGCCTCCTCCAAGGCAGTCACGAAAAATATGCATGGTGAATCGCCAGCGTTTTACCCCCGGACTAACTTCACCTAAGCAGATGTAAGTAATGTCTCCCCCAATGATGTGCTTGGCCTCGACCAGCTCAGGAAATAAAAGAACCGCTAATATCGCAATGATCTGGAAGGTACCGTTTCGTTTCATGTATTATGATGAGGTAAATAATTATTGACACTTATTTAAAAAGAATCCCGTCAAAAGTTAGTTGCGGTAAACAGCCGCTACCTTTGCTGCGGTCAAAAGTACGGCCTCTACTCATTTTAAATTCAATTTGTATTCCATGTTCCTGCTACGCGACGACATTTCTGAAATTGCTTCACTTCTTCAAAAAGGCAGCATCATCTGTTACCCTACTGATACGGTTTGGGGAATAGGCTGCGATGCATTGCACCAATCGTCTGTAGAGCGTATCAGTGCCCTGAAAGGCCGTGTTCCTGAAAAGGGGTACGTTATGCTGGTCTCTGGCATTGAAATGCTCAAGTGCTTTGTACCAATGATCCCCCCTCGCCTGGAAACGCTGCTGGCACACCACCAACGCCCACTCACTATGATTTACGCAGAAACAATCGGGTTGCCTGCCTGGGTGAAGGCTCCTGATGGATCGGCTGCTATTCGGGTTGCTACGGATGAATTTTGCCGTGAACTTATTGAGACTTTCGGAAACCCTATAATCAGTACCTCTGCCAATAAATCGGGCGAACCTTTTCCGGCTACTTTTGGAGCAATTAGTAGCGAAATACTTGTTGGCGTTGATTATGTAGTAAAATATCGCCAGGACGATAAGGAACCTGCTGAACCTTCCTCCATTGCAAAACTTGACCGATTCCAGGAGTTGGAGTTTATTCGGGATTAAGACGCTTTAAAATCTTATTCGAGAGTTGGATTTTGTCCGGCAACTAACAAATTTTATTTCATATAGCGTTATAATTTTCGTCGGATTTCTCATGCTCGACTGCAAATTTATCCTTGCCTGAAATAAAATTTGCTCGCTGTCGGCATAAAATTATTTCCGGCACAAGCTCTAAACGGTCAAAATAGCGTTCTAATTGATCTGAACAGCTCCTTTGCGAATCTCTATTTCCTTTAAAATCCGGTGCGCCAATTTCAAGGCTTCAAAACCATCTCGAAGGGTGACAATGGGGTCTGTATCCGTCTCAATTGCTTCATGGAAAGCCTCCAATTCGCGTTGAATGGCATTCACCGGTGCAGCTTCAGGCATGGAAAGTTGCAGCCATTTTTTTCCTGCTGGCGTATCGAACTCCATGAGTTGATCAGTTGGCGGGAGGTTGGTCGCATCTTGGGCATAAAGCCGAACAATCTGGGCGTTTTTCTCTAGAAAATCAAGGCTTAGGTAATGATCAGGTTGAAAAAGGCGCATTTTACGCATCTGTTTCATAGAGATCCGACTGGCCGTTAGGTTGGCGACACATCCATTGGCAAATTCGATTCGGGCATTTGCAATGTCTGGGGTGTGACTCAGCACAGCAACGCCACTTGCGCTTACTTTGGTTACCGGAGATTTGACCAGGTGTAAGATCAAATCAAGGTCGTGGATCATCAGATCCAGAATAACAGATACTTCGGTGCCCCTGGGTTGGAAAGCTGCCAATCGGTGGCCTTCAATAAACATCGGGTTCAGATCTATTCCGCCTAAGGCCGTAAATGCCGGATTGAAGCGCTCCACATGGCCAACCTGTACTTTTACACCATGTTTTTCAGCAAGTTGCAAAAGTTTTCTTCCCTCTGGAATGGTCTGCGTAACCGGCTTTTCTATAAAAGTATGTTTGCCTGCGCGGATCGCTTTTGCCGCCAATTCGTAGTGCGATGGGGTAGGGGTTACGATGTCAACTGCATCGCACTCGGCCAAGAGGCTGGAAAGCGATTTGTAACGCTTGGCGCCGTATTGAGCAATGGCTGACTCGGCATTTTTATCGTCGAGGTCAAAAAAACCGGCCAATTCCCAGCAATCGGTGGCTTGTATACATTTGAGGTGGATCTTGCCAAGATGGCCGGTGCCTAAGAGCGCAATTTTCATGCAGAGGTGGACTGGAGGTTATTTTTTCTTTTAAATTACTTTTATCTAAGCCCGGCATTGATCCCTTCGAGCACCTGTGAGCCTGGACAAAGCACCGCTTTCTCCAAGTTATTCAGCGGTGTTTCTGAAGTGTTCAACAGGTTATGCAAGTCACGTACTTCAGGTTCTATGAAGATCAAACCAGTCAGAATCTCTCCGCTTGCCTTGGCTTCGTATAATTTGTTGACAGCCGCATGGCGGTCGAGTGGATTGAAATCCTTGGATAGTTTGTTCAGATAGATCGTTGAGCCATCATGAAGCTGTACAGCCACTGAATTGCCCTCGTCATATTGCGTGGTGATCTCTTCCATAATCGGCACAAAATCAACGGCTGCTGTCGCCTCAATATGTTCCCTAGTGTAGTCGTACGACTTGGTAGAACCGACATTGTTGTTGAACGTCACGCAAGGAGACACCACATCAATAAGCGCAAAACCCGGGTGCGACATGGCCGCTTTGATCAACGGAATCAGCTGCTCTTTATCGCCTGAAAAGCTACGGGCAATAAACGATGCGCCCAACTCAAGGGCCATGCCAACCATGTCAATTGCGTTGTACAGGTTGGCTGCACCAGATTTGTTGATCGACCCAACATCGGCAGTGGCTGAATCCTGGCCTTTGGTAAGTCCGTAGCAACCATTGTTCATGATGATATAAGTAATGTTCAGGTTCCTTCGGATGGCGTGCACAAACTGTCCCATCCCGATGGAGGCGGAATCGCCATCGCCGGAAACACCAATATACATCAGGTCTCGGTTGGCCAGATACGCCCCGGTTGCAACGGATGGCATACGCCCATGTACCGAGTTGAATCCGTGTGAGTTTGCTAAAAAATAGGTCGGTGTTTTGGAAGAACAACCAATGCCAGAGAGCTTGGCGACCCGGTGTGGTTCAACCGCCATCTCAAAGCAAGATTGTATGATGGCCCCGCTCACAGAGTCGTGGCCACAACCAGCGCAGAGTGTTGAAAGGGCGCCTTCGTAGAATTTTTTAGTATAGCCGAGTGCGTTGGTCGGCGAGTCTGGGTGGCGGAAAGTAGGACGAATGAATGTCATTGGATGTGTTTAGCTGTGTTAGTTGGTTTGAGGAGGAGTGAGATTTTTCAAAATATACGTATGCCCTAATTTAAGCAAAATATCTTTTTATTCACCAGGAAGCAGCCTAAAAATGTTTTTGTCAGCTTCGGTTTCCAATGGTATATTTAATGTTTCTCGTGGGTGGTCTACTTTTGCCTGACAGAGTTTTAAGATCGAAGCACAAACTACATCTATCATTTTGTAACCTGCCATTTCAATGGCGGGATTCTTACACACTCACCCATCAAATCTATCTTCTTTGCAGAACATCCGCATCTATCCAATCATCGTGATTTGTAGGGTTCGCCTTGCCCCCGATTAAAATTCGGGGGTTACAAGATGTTAGATGTGGTTATGTTCTTACTTCTGACAACCCAGACCTGCCCAATTTGAGTTCCAATATTACCGGAAATAGCATTAAGATCGAAGCTCAAATCACATCTATCATCTTGTAACCCGCCATTTCAATGGCGGGAATGTTGCACACCCACCCACCACATCTATCATCTTTGCTGAGCATTCACATCAGTCTACTCACTGATCTCCGACAAATTGGGCTCCCCCAATTCATGCTCTGCAAATGCCGGGTTCAATTTCCCAACCAGACTCTTGAATATTTTTTCCCGGATCACATCCGCGGTTATTGGAAAACCATCATAGTTCAGGATGGAGGTCAGCTTGGCTGGATTTATGCCCAGCTCATTGACTAACAATGATTTAAACTGTGCATCTCTGTTCTGTTCTACCACAAAAATCCGCTGGTGATTGTCAATAAATTGCTGCACTTCTTGGTTGAATGGGAATGATTTTACCCGCATCCCATCCAAAGTGATGCCTTGTTCTTTAAGCAGGTCCTGTGCTTCAATGGCGGCATAGGTCGTTGTTCCGAAAAAGAGCATTCCAAAGGCACTCTGTTTTTCAGACTGGTAAAACTCAGGTCCGGGGACATATTGCTTCGCGGTTTCCCATTTTTTTACCAAGCGATCCATGTTGCGAACGTATGCCGGACCTTCCTCGGTGTACACGGCGTACTCGTCACGGGAGGTACCCCGGGTGAAAAACGAACCTTTGGTCGGGTGAGTGCCCGGGATGGTGCGGTAGGTAATGCCATCTCCATCCACATCGAGGTAGCGGCCAAAACGTTCAGCAGAAGCTTCGAGTTCTGCAGCGGTCAGAACCTTACCCCGGTCATAAACGTGGTTATCGTCCCATTTTAAAGGCGGAGACATGTTCTCATTCATACCTAGATCCAGATCGGTCATAACGATCACCGGCGTTTGAAGTCGCTCGGTCAGATCAAAAGCTACACTCATCATGGAAAAGCACTCCGCTGGAGTGCTGGGAAACAACAGCACATGTTTAGTATCTCCGTGGGAAGCATATGCACATAACAGGATGTCAGATTGTTGGGTACGGGTAGGCATCCCCGTACTTGGGCCTCCGCGTTGTACATCTACAAGCACGGTAGGGATCTCTGCAAAATAAGCCAGTCCTAAAAACTCGCTCATCAGGGATATTCCCGGGCCACTGGTAGCGGTAAAGGATCTGGCACCATTCCAGTTCGCCCCAATGACCATTCCGATCGCAGCGAGTTCGTCCTCGGCTTGTACGATGGCAAAGTTATTTTTGCCGGTTACCGGGTCTATCCTGTGCTTTCTTGCGTATTTGCCAAATGCATCTGCCAGGGAAGTAGATGGGGTGATGGGATACCAGGAAAGTACCGTCGCACCGGCATACACCGCACCAAGGCCACAGGCAGAATTACCATCCATCATGATCCAGTCTTTCACCTTGTCCCGGCGTTCTACGCGATATTCCGGAAATGGGCAGGTGTAATGTTCGCGCACATATTGAATGCCCATATCCATAGCATCAAAATTGGCTGTTACCAGCTTTTCTTTGCCTTTGAATTTTTGAGTAATAATGCCATGCAGCACCTCCAGCTCAATGTCGAGCAAGGCCGAAAGTGCTCCTACGTACACCATATTCTTGAGCAACTGCCGTTGACGTGGATCGGAGAATTTATCCATGCACAATTGCATCATTGGAATACCTAAATAATGGATGTCGTCGCGGATCAAATCCTTGTGCAACTCCTTGGTACTGTCGTAAATGAAGTAACCGCCAGGCTTCACGTTGGCGATGTCTTTGGGCATACTCTGCGGATTTACGCTCAGCATGATGTCAATGCCTTCGCGTCGGCCCAGATACCCTTTTTCGCTTACGCGCACCTCATACCAGGTCGGTAAGCCCTGGATATTGGAAGGAAATATGTTTTTAGGCGACACAGGAATACCCATGCGGAAGATGGCTTTGGCAAACATATCGTTTGCGCTGGCAGAGCCGGTGCCATTTACGTTGGCGAAGCGAATTACGAAGTCGTTGAGCACAAGCAATAATTGTTAATTTGTTATAAACAATTTTATTTTATCAAGAATTTGGAAATTGTCTTTGGTTTTTCAACTATCAAAAGGTTTATTTTAGCTTTCCAGAGTCCAATAATTTTATTATATATAAACCTCCGATGGCCAAGATAATCCACATATACCAAGGCATAGAATCAAGTTTATGGTTTATTCCTTCACATGCACCTACCCAAATTGTTGATAGAACAAAGAATACGCAGATAGCGAAAAATATTGTTAAGCAATTTTTGCCTAAACCATCTCCATTTTTATTCTCTTCTTCTATACGGGCAACTGAATTTTAATAGGTTGGCAAACTCAATGCAAAATCGAATTTCATAGCTCATAAATTGATTTGAATCGATGATATTCAGTTCTATATTCCGGATAAAATGTCTCATCCAGTAGATTTTTTAGAAAAAACACTACATTTTTTGTTTCTAAATTCACAGCAATTACTTCATCAATACCACTACACTGTTGATACTCAAATTGCTTCGGGCAAGCAGAGTAAGCAATAGCAAACCATCCCTCATTAGGAATCTTTTTAAAAGTCCATCCAGTCTTAGCGTAATAACAGGCCGTTTGACTATAGTTTCCCAAACCATCGTCTTTACCAGGTTGGATTTCTCGTCTTATCAAAGTCTGTTTAGATATTCGATTTTTTGGAAAAATAATTTCAAAAATTGAACACTCTAAATCAAGTTTGACTCTATTGTTGTTTCCATACACCTCAACTTCTCCTGTATGGATAACCAAGGTTGTATCGCTAAATAAACTCTCAATTTCGGCTCTGCTTGCAGTAGACAAATCAAATCCAGATGCAATTTCCTTTTTATCAGAAATTGGGTTCACCGAAGATTTGATATATTAATACATTAAACCCCACAGGTTTATAAAGACAAAAATAGTCAATAGTACCCAGTTTCTGATCTTCATTTCTTTTTTATTTTTGTTGGGTTTTTCTTGCTGACAAAGAATTTAAATATCAAATAGTTGTCAGAAAACACTGGCTTAAGTGATCAAACACCAGTGAAGGTGCAACTCGGATATCGAAAAAGAATGCCTGTTTCGTGAGTTATTATCGCTTTTCCGGAGACGAAGTGCCTTTATTGCACATGAAGCAGTTTGCCATAATCTTTATTTTCAAACAATTTCAGGAGGATGTGTTCCAAAAAACACCAAAGCCTCTCGCAGCATAACTAGTTTTTTTCGATTCAATTTTAAAGCAAAAACGGTTGCACGACCTGTTGGAGTAATTCCTACAACAATGGTAAATATTTTGCCCCAAGAAAAATGGTCGTTCCAATTTTGAACACGCGGGTTAAATAGTGGTACAACTATTTTTGTAATCGGATCTGGTGCTTCGGTTTTTACATACTTACTGCCGTTGCAACCTTGGCAAGCGTAAGCTAAAATTTTCTGGTTCGTCTGAGCCGCCTTGACTTGAAGGAACGATATGTTCCAACGTGAATGATTGGGGGGCCATATTTTCCGGACTTTGGCAGTATTCGCATCGCCAATTTGCTCGCTCAGCAACCATTTGTCGCACAGAAACAGCAATGAAGCGTTTCTTAGCCATGATACTTTGGTGCAATTCCTAATTGTTCAATCAGCTCATTCAAAGAAACCTTCCGAATTATAGCCAATTGGCCAAGGTAGCGAACACGCCGAACCATATAGGCCTCATATTTGTCAATAAGTGACATTAACTCGGCATGTTCAACTTCAGAAAGAGTTTCATATTCAAGTTTACCATTTAAAAATTCAATCCGATCCCACTTGTCCTGCGGAAAGCCGAGATTGATTTTTTGAAGCAAATCTGACTCTTCTTTTGGCAGTACAGCCGGATGGCGTTGTGCTCTCAACAACACCATCTTTTTGAAAAAACTTTCAAATTCTTGTTTATCAAGGCTTGCAGCATTGTCAAGCAATTCTGAAACAGAGGGATGTGCGCCCATGGTTAAAGTATTTTCTGCAAAAGTACTGGTTATGTATCAATCTTTCCAACCCTTCCAAATTTGCAGCGCAATGATAAACAAAGCTCCGAAAGTGATCGATAAATCAGCGAAATTGAATACGCCAGTCCGGAAAAAACCGACATGAATATACAGGAAATCTGTCACAGAGCCGTAGGCTACCCGGTCGATGATATTGCCAATTCCCCCACCAATGACGCAGCAGATCCCAAGGGCCATGCCTTTGCCAAAATTGCCTCTGAAAAGCCAGAAAATCAAGCTTAACATAGTTAAGGCAGGCAACAGATTGAGAAAGAGGGTTTTTGCCAGGGGACTCATATCATCCCCAAAACTTAGAAATGCCCCGGAATTCTCCACTTTGGTAAGCAAAAAGTGGTCCCCGGCAAAAGATATCTGTTCGAGGTACTCCAACCGCTCCCGGACCATGGATTTGGAGATCTGGTCACAACCGATGTTGACAGTTATAAGAAGCAGGAATAATGTGTTTCGAAGGAGTGCGATTTTTTTCATATCGGCTGTTCAATAGTCTGATTTCTGGTTTTTTTTGAGGTTACAATTTTTTCCAAAGTTCATATCCAGTAATTTCGGTCTCCAGTTTTTTATAGCCTTCCGGGGCATTTCCGCCCTTTTCCATCAGCCAAAAATCATGTGGCGTACGGCTGTCCAGACTTATATTGCCTAGGCGGCCAAAATAGGCGATGAGCAGCCAATCGCTTGAAAAATGCTGCGGAACACCCATCACCTGATCGGCTCCAACAAGTTTGCAAACAACCTTGATATCTCGAATTTGTGATGCATTACGGCGGTATTTTCCCCAAAAGGACAACGAAGTTACGATGGTAACTACCAAAACCACGTACGCGATTTTTGTTAAGCGTCCTCGTTGTTTGTTCAGAAACGAAATATTCCAGCTTAGATTATGGCTAAGAATCACTGAAAATCCCAAAGCAAAAAAAGGAATGGATGGCAACAGATAGTGGGTAGATTGTTTGGGCGTAAAAACCAATGGAAGGCTTCCGGCCAGCCCTGCTAACAGGAAAAAAAGTGCAGATTTTGGGAGGCTGACCGATCGAAAGCCGGGTTTTGCATAAAGTGCAACCAGTAATATGCCAGGCAATACAAGCTGCGAACCCAAATCGATCAGAAAGGAGAAGGGATTTTCTACCTGCTTTTCCCTTGCTCCGGAAAGGGTGGGCAGGAGTTGTTTGCTCAGGTAATAGTCCAGGTATTCAGGCATGCCAGGTACTGTGGCAATAAAAAGACCAAGGAGTGCCAGTGAGAGTCCTAAAATGAATAAGGAACGACCGGAGGCTCGTAACAATCCTTTGGGTTCGAATGCCATGCTCATTGCAATCGGGACCGCCACCGGGAAAAAGCCAACGGGCCCTTTGGACAAAACAGCAACAGCCGTAAAAAAAGTAGCTATTATTAGCAATCCGGGCTTTTTTTCAAGGACGGATTTGGCAGCAAAAAAGCTCGACAACAGCACAAAAAAGCTCATCGTGCACTCCAGCATATTGTTTTGATACCCCCAAAAAACAATGGGTGCAGCGAGCCAAAGTATTACAGGAAGCCAGGCTTTTTTCTTGTTGTCTATGGGTGAGTCAAGTGTTTGTGTTGCCAGTAGGTTCCAGTTCAGTACAATCCCACAGACTGTCCCAATGGCCATACAAAACGAATAGAGCCGCTCCACCCAGAAAGCATCTCCAAAAACGCTGAAAAACAAGGATTGCATCCAAAGGGCCAGGGGAGGTTGTTCATAGCAGATCGGATACAGGGTGGCAGTGTAGTGTGGATATGCAAGATCACCCAGACCATTAGCCATGTTTCTGGCAATGCAGGCGTACGAAACACCGTCCAGAAACATACCCTCCTGTACCAGCACCGGAAGCAAAAGGGCGGTAAAAACTGCGGCCGTTAGGATCCATAAAATCTTGTGCATCAGTATATTAAGTGAAAGATCACTTCTTTATGAATTTCCGGACAAAACTCCCTTGTTCCAAATGTACTGTAAGGAAATAAGTGCCGATTGGTAAATTACTCAGCTCAATGGGCAAGGCTATTTTCTTGCCCGACTGGGTTTGGGTATAAACCTGCCGCTGACTGGCATCGGCCAGCGAAATGCGCACTTGCTCGCTCTTTTTCAGGTCCATTTCCAACAAAATACTGTTTTCAGTTGGATTGGGTGAAAGTAAAAAACGACGTACGGAATCAGGCAGCTTCGTGTTACTTACAATTACCATCAGATTCCCTGAGTTGACCTGGCATCCATTGGAGCTGGTATAGGTCAGTGAATAGTTTCCCGAAGCAGTGGCGACATAATGATCATTAGAAGCACCTGGGATGGGCAGGCCGTTCAAATACCATTGGCAGAGACCGCAGGGCAGGCTGGAGAAAATGGTATCCCCTGAACTTGTAAGATCTGGTGTGATCAACAAATCCAGTTTTACATGTACTATAGCGGAAGAGGCCAGGCAAACGGTATCATTCAATACAACTGAATAATCGCCTGGCTGGGTAATGTTGAATACGACGACCGGACTGGCACCCATTACATTTGTCACACTGTTCGAGCCGTTGTACAAGGTTAAATTGCTTGGGACGGGCACATTACTGACCAGCAGGTCTACCGATCCGTTGGGGCAGAGAACGGTATCACTTGCACTTAGGATTGGTTTATCCGGACCGATTTTTACAATTTCAAAGGTATCCCTCCGAATGCATCCGTTGCCATCCTTTACTTCCACATTGTAAAAGCCCGGATCTAGGTACACGTTTGTATCGTCCGTCTGGCCATTGGACCATTTATAGGTAACGGCCCCCGTAGCTCCAGTAGCGGTCAATTCAATCAAACCACTAAATCCACCCTTGCAGGAAGTGCCTTGAAAAGAAGCAAGGGAGATTTGGAATGGGGAACACAACTCTTTGATCTTCTGGACTTTACCAGAACTAAGTAAGGCGACATACAGTTCCCCATTGCGATCTTCTCCAAAGGAACTGAACTCATAGCCGCCCAGGTTGGCCAGAATATTCGTGCTAAAGCTTCCATCCGCAGCACGCCGGGTATACCACCAACGACCACTGCAATAATCTGCAAAAAGGTAGCATCCATACAGGTCAGGGTATTTACTTCCCCTGTAGATATATCCCCCGGTAACAGAACAGCCGTTGGCAGCACTATGGGCATAATCAAAAAATGGACTCTCGTATGCGCTGGCTGACTGGCAGCCACTCGTATTAAAAGCATGCGTGCCTTCATAACAACGCCAACCATAGTTCAATCCGGATGTATTTGCTGGCACAAAATCAACTTCTTCCCACAGATTCTGACCCACATCTCCTACCCACATATCACCGGTGAGCCGATCAAAGGAATATCGCCAGGGATTGCGCCAGCCCAGCGACCAAATTTCAGGAAAGTAATCCGTGTTGCCTACAAAAGGATTATCTGAGGGCACTATATATGGCTGGGAAGCACTGCTATTCTTCACATCAATGCGAAGAATTTTACCCAGAAAGGTCTTTTTGTTCTGGGCGTAATTGGAGGGATCGTTCGCGCCGCCGCCATCACCGAAGCTGATGTATAGATATTCATCCGGGCCGAATTTAAGGCAGCCGCCGTTGTGGTTCCAGTTTGGCTGGAATTGCTCAAGAATGGTCAGCTCGGAATTGGGATCAGCCTCATTGGGGTTGGATGCTTTGACTGAAAAACGGGCTACCCGGGTGTCTCCCGTGCTGTTTTTAGTGTAATCGACATAAAAATAACCATTCTGGGCATAATTCGGGTCGAAAGCCAGGCCAAGCAGGCCTTGTTCATTTTGCCCGGAATTAACCCGAGGATCGATGTTCAGGAAGGTATCCAGGCGATTTCCAAGGCTATCAAGCACCCAAATAATACCCGTGCGTTCTACAACAAAAAGGCGACTATCACCGCAATGGGTGATATCAAGAGGGAGGTTAAAACCATTGGCAAAATTGACCAGCTGAATCTTAGGTTGCGCGAACAGGGAAAGCGGGGCAATAAATAATAAGAATAAGCGAAATTTTTTCATGGAAGTTTTAAAAACAGAAGCTTAGCTTCAAAGCTTGAAATATTAAATACTGGCATGTTTACCTTCAGAGGCAAACCGAATCAGTTCTTCTACATATTGTCTATGGTTGGCAAGTCTGGGTACTTTGTTTTGATTTCCAAATTTGCCTCTGGCCCGCATCCAGCTTATGAATGTTCCTTTTGGAACGGGATTCAACAGAAGCCTGTCGAGCGCTATTCCCTTATACCGTTTAGCCTCATAATCAGAATTGATGCGTTGCAGAGATTCATCCAAGACCTGGTTGAATCGTTCAAGGTCCGTTGGTTCCTTTTCAAATTCCACGACCCATTCGTGCCCGCCACGATTTTTTTCTGCAGAAAAATAGACTGGACCTGCCGTATATTCTGTCACAGCAGCGTTCATCAAACGACACGCTTCTGCAAGTGCTTTGTCCGCATCACCGACCATCACCTCTTCGCCGAATGCATTAATAAACTGCTTGGTACGGCCCGTAATCTGGAAACAAAACGGGTAACGCCGTGTAAATGTGACGGTATCCCCCAATTGGTATCGGAAAAGGCCATTATTTGCGGAGATCATGACCGAATAGTTCTCTCCGATTTTTACATCCATCAATAATACCGTCTTGGGATGCTCCTTACCCCATTCGCTTGCTGGAATAAACTCATAAAAAACACCATTATCAGCCAAAAGAAGCAAATCATTTTTATCCAGATCGCATTGGGCTCCGAAAAATCCTTCTGAAGCATTATAGACTTCCTGATAGGCAAAATCACCGCTTGGGATTAATTCCCGGAAAGTTTCCCGATATGGATCAAAGCCTACACCACCGTGCATATAGGCCTGTAGATTGGGCCAGACTTCGAGCATATTTTGCTTGCCTGTCTTTTCTAAAACCATGCGAAACAATACGATAAGCCAGGTGGGTACTCCTCCAAAAAGACAGATGTCATTTTGCTTGCTCGTTATTTCGGCAATACGTTGCAGTTTGTCCTCAAAGTTGCTGAGCAAACTGGTCTGGGTATCAGGGGTATAAAACAGCCTTGCGATGGTAGGCATGTGTTCAACCAAGATTGCGCTTACGTCGCCAAAACAGGTTTTTGGATACTCCGGCAAGTGCTGGTAACTACCAGGGACGGCTAAATGTTTGTGTCGGAATGCCTGCATATCAGGCTTATTGGCATAAAGCAAAGCGACAGAATCCCAGGCGCCTGCCATGTGGCAATTGAATATGTTACCATAGGGCGCAGGGATAAATTTACTCTTGTCGCTGGTTGTGCCGCTACTCTTGGAATACCAGTTTACCTCATTGGGCCACAATACATTGCGTTCCCCACGCATCATTCTTGCGATATCCGTTTTTATCGCATCATAGTCTTGGGCAGGCACCATACGCGCAAATTGCTCCGGGGTGCGAATATCAGCAAATCCCCAGCGCTGGCCCTGCTCTGTATCCCGTGCACGGTCAAGTATTCGGCGTAGCCAACGTTCTTGAGCCTCCTCAGGATTGGTCATATACCGCTCTATCCGGCTCATGCGCCGGGAGAGGTACTGCTTCACTGCAAGGTTGATGATAGAATTCATAAATCGAAAGGCGAAGATAGACTTTGATTCAACTATGAACGGTAAACTATGAACTATGAACTATAAACTATGAACGATGTGTTGCAAATAAAAAACACAAAGAATCAACGAATTTGATCTAAAAGAGGGGCAATTTTTAAAAACTTCACGAATCTTTGAGCGTGAAATTTGCCAAATATAAAGATTTTGATTCGTTCCTGGATGCGCTTTCACCAGGTGAACGGGCGATCTGCGTCCGGCTCAGGGGCTTGATCTTTGACAGTTTTCCTGAACTAAAGGAAACATGGGCTTATGGAGCGCCTTTTTACAAGGGCAGAAAGCGTATCTGTTTTCTTTACCCGGCAAGTTTACCTTATAGTGGACTCAAGGAAGGGGTGAATTTTGGTTTCAACCGGGCTAATTTGCTTTCCAATGAACATGGTCTGCTTGATCTTGGTGACCGCAAGGAGGTAGCCTACATTACTGTTTTGGCTGAAAAAGATATTCAGGAGGAACTGTTTCTGGAGATTTTGCACGAAGCCGTTTTGTTAGACCGGCTTTAAAGGTAGCCTTGCTTGAAACAACCTTTAGGTACTTAAATTACAAACAATGACAAACAACAATCTGATCATCCGTCCTGCTACAGAGGCAGATATTCCAACCATTCATGCGTTGGTCTATGAACTTGCCGTCTATGAAAAAGAACCTGAAGCGGTTTTTACCACTCCGGAAGAATATCTTGAAGATTTCCGAAAGGGGCTTTTTGAAAGCCATGTCGCTGAAATAGACGGGAAAGTGGTGGGTATGATCCTTTTCTTTATGATGTACTCTTCCTGGAAAGGCAAAATGCTTTACCTCGATGATTTTGTAGTGAATGAGCAATATCGCCGCTATGGGGTTGGTCAGAAGCTCTACGAAGATTTTATCGAGGAAGGTCGTCGTCGGGGCTGTAGGTTGGTGAAATGGCAGGTGCTGGACTGGAACGAACCTGCGATCAATTTTTACAAAAAGAACGATGCCATCATTGAGACGGGCTGGTGGAACGTGAAAAAGTTTTTGTTTGACTAATTGCACTACGGGGCTCAAAAACCTGAATGATATGATCCAAAATTACGATTATCCCTTTTGATGGACCATATGCCGAGGCTATCTGCAACCTGTTTCTTTTCCGCGCATGGCAGTGGATACCCATTTTTGGGGCAAACCACTTACTCCGCAATTACTTTAAAAACCCTTGGATTCCCAACATTTTCAACAGATTTACAATATAAAAAGTAAATGCCGTTTGGAATGTTGCCGCGTTCCAGCGTGTAATCATTCGCTATTATTTGCCCGCGAGTCTCTACTCTCCTGCCTAATATATCGAATAGTTGAATATACTCCAAAGGCGGCAACGTTCCGGTAAAGGAGACCAGGAGTGTAGTTGTAAAGGGATTGGGATAGAGCGAAATGGCTAGATTTTCAGGCTGGGCGGTGCCAGCCGTCACCAGACAATCCGGAGGGAATTGAATATCACATTGTACCGCGGAGTCTTTTTGATATTCAACATTGCCATTGTGCC
>CANJPT010000051.1 GCA_947476195.1 Lewinellaceae bacterium
GCCATTAAGGTGTGAATATGGCGGTCTAATTTTTCCTTTCTCTGCGTTGTTCGTCGGTTAAAATGTCCCGCATTGCGCCCTTCTCACGCCTTGATAAAGAAAAAATTTGCCTCCCCAATTCATACCTTAATGGACAGGCGCGGCACTAGCGCATCACACCACATTACAGAATTGTGCGAAAAGTAGGGCCTTTACCGGATTTTAAGGAAAAACTAGTGGAATGAAGATAAAAAGAAAAAACGTGCTTACCTTTGCCTCACTATACTGAACGTTTATCACGAGAGGGAACCAATGGTTCCCTCTCTTTTTTACCCCAAAATGAATTTTATTTAATGTGGTCAATTTGTCACATTAAACACATTGACCACATTAAATCAAATTATCCACATTTATCAAAATGGAGCTTACTGAACGCATTGGCCAATTACTGGAGGAAAAATACGCCAGCGACGAGATGTTCACCGACTGCTATACAGTCGAAATCGAGCTATTACCAGGCAACAAGCTTTTCATCTACGCGGACAGCGATTCGGGCCTCAGCCTTCTAAAATGTCAGAAGCTCAGCCGATTCATCGAACATCAGTTGGATGAAAACCTATGGCTGGGTGAAACCTATGGCATCGAAGTGAGCAGCCCAGGTATTGACCGCCCGCTTAAGTTCCCAAGGCAATACCTTAAAAATGTTGGCCGTATGCTGGCGGTGAAATGCACCGATCAGACCGAGCATCTGGCCATCATGAAATCCGCCGATGAAACACAGATCATTCTAACCCAAATTGTAGTAGAAAAAGACGGAAAAAAGAGAATTAAGAAAGAAGTAGAAACCCCAATTCTATACGAACAGATTGAAAAGGCGGTAGTAAAACTACCTTTTTAGCTAGCGCGGATGCGTATAAATGCATGCCAATACTACAATAGTTGTTGATTTTGCAAAAATTATCGTCCATCACGCAGTCCTTAGAGCTTGATCAAAAATTGGGTTTAAGCCTATTCCCAAACAAGCTCTTGTTCATCACTTATCATTCATCACTCATCCTTAAATAAAGAATGGTCAATTTAATAGATGTCTTTGCAGACTTTAAAACGGGCAAAAACATAGATCGGCCCACGATGGTGCGCGTCTTGGAAGACGTATTCCGTACCCTCATAAAAAAGAAGTTTGGTACAGACGAGAACTTCGATGTGATCGTAAACACCAACACCGGTGACCTGGAGATCTGGCGCGTGCGCGAGGTAGTGGCTGATGGTGAGGTGACCAACGAACTCGCTCAGGTAAGTGAAACAGAGGCTTCCGGCATTGACGAATCCAACTCCATCGGAGAAGAGTGCTATGAGCAGCTCTCCATTGAGGATTTTGGCCGACGCGCCATCATGGCCGCTCGTCAAACCCTCGTTTCAAGGGTTATGGAACTTGAAAAAGACGAGATTTTCCGAAAATACTCAGAACGTGTAGGTCAGGTAGTTACAGGAGAGGTGAACCAAATCATGAAAAAAGAAGTCCTCGTACTCGATGACGACACTGGTAATGAACTGATTCTTCCCCGTACGGAGATGATTCGTGGCGACTTTTATCGCAAAGGAGACGTTGTAAAAGGCATCATTAAGCGTGTGGAAATGCGCAATAACGTGCCAATGATCATGCTCAGCCGAATTGACTCCGATTTCCTGGCCAAACTTTTGGAAGCTGAAGTACCCGAGATCGAAGATGGCGTAATCGAAATCAAAAACATCGTACGCTTGCCCGGCGAACGTGCCAAAATCGCGGTAGAAAGCCACGATGAACGCATCGACCCAGTAGGTGCTTGCGTAGGTATGAAAGGTAGCCGTATCCATGGTATTGTGCGTGAACTGCGCAATGAGAACATTGACATCGTCAACTACACGACCAATACAGCACTCTTCATGCAGCGAAGCCTTACACCGGCTAAGATCACGACCATCGAATTTGACCACGAGGCCAAACGCGCCGCCGTCTATCTCGATGCCGACCAGGTGAGCCTCGCCATCGGTAAAGCAGGAAGTAATATCAAACTCGCCAGTCGCCTTACAGGCTACGAAATAGATGTATACCGAAACCAGGCCGAATACGAAATTGACGACGTAGATCTGGAGGAATTTGGAGATGCTATTGAGCCTTGGGTAATCGAAACCTTCAAGAATATTGGTTGCGATACTGCCCGTCAGGTACTCGAACTCAGTGCTGACGAACTCATTCGCCGTACTGACCTTGAAGAAGAAACCGTACGCGATGTACTTCGGATCTTAACTGAAGAGTTTGAAGAGGGGAAATAAGCGATAAAAGTTGCAAGATTAGAGGATCAAGTTGCGAGTTTAAAAGCTCTAACTTGATCCTTTAAACTCGCAACTTTAAACTTATAACTTATTTTACCCTTTGACATGCTTTTTAAACGTACTTTTGCCCCCGCATTTCAAAATTAAATATTTTTAGTCTTCTAGAACATTCACTAACAGCGGAGAAAAGGCGAATCCCGCGGCGCAAAAACGGTCAGAATCCAACTTTCCAAACCGCAGCGATGATTTGATTTATAAGACCTGTGATCTTTTTCACGCATATCTTATCAATGTTAAATCATCTCTGCCCCTCTTAGCAGGTAAAATCACCGCATGGCGATTAAATTAATTAAGGTAGCAAAAGAATTCAACGTCGGTCTTCACACCATCGTAGAGACTCTTCATGGAAAAGGCTTTCCCAATCTGGAGCAAAAGCCAACAACCGACATCACCGACGAGATGCTCGTGGTGCTGAAAAAAGAGTTCCAAAAAGACCTTGATATCAAACAGCAGGCCGATCAATTGGCCCGCCCAATGCTCAAAAAGGATCCTGTCGGCCACTCCGAAGGTTCTTCCCATAGCAATCCCTCCGCTTCGCCTTCCAATGCGCCGCGACCTTCTTTCCTTACGCCTCGTGTGCCAGTTGCCCCTAAGGCTGAGCCACCAGCTTTGCCCAAAAAAGAAGAACCAGAATTTATTCCACGGGAGCGTCCTGCACCGCTCCGCATAATTGGCAAAATCGATCTCGACGCCCACAAAGCTGCTCCAGCTCCTCCAATCGAAAAGGCTCCTCAACAAGAGGCACCTAAAAAGGAAGAGCCTAAGCGCGATGCGCCTAAAAGTAAAGCGCCTAAAAAGGAAGAGCCCAAGCGCGATGCGCCTAAACGGGATATGCTTAAACGGGATATACCCGGTGTAGAGGCTAAGCGCACACAAGAGAAACAGCCTCCCAAAGGAGATATGCCTCCAATGATCCCTATTCTGCCTCCATCTCCTCCTAAAAATGTAGTTGTAGAGACCGAAGCTCCTAAAGACGACATCATCCGAGGCACTGCACCTAACCTTCGAGGCCTAAAAATCTTGGGGCGTATCAACCTGGAAAAACCACCAAGTACCAGTAGTAGCAATCGGGGTGGTAGCAACCGGGGTGGTGATAACCGAGGTGGTGATAACCGAGGTGGTGGTAACCGAGGTGGCGACAATCGGGGTGGCGGCGGCCAACAAGGCAATCGTCCGGGTGGAAATACACAAGGCGGCCAACAACAAGGCAATCGTCCGGGTGGAAATACACAGGGCGGCCAACAACAAGCCAATCGTCCGGGTGGAAATACACAAGGCGGTGGTACTGGAGGCCAGCAACAAGGGGGTGGAAGCAATGCTGACCGCCTGCGTCGCAAGCGCAAAACAGTGCCTCAACAGCCCGTTACTGCAGCAAACCTGCAAACAAATATGGCCGCCAATCAGGGCGACAAAAAAGGCCGTGGCCGTACCGATGCAGTTAAGGAAGTTTCTCAAAAGGACATTGAAAACCAAATCCGCCAAACCATGGCCCGAATGGGCGCTGGTGCGAGCCGAAAGCGGCAAAAAGTACGGCGTGATAAACGAGATGTACGGCGCGAACGCGCTGATTTGGCTGCAACGGCCCGTATAGAAGGCGAAAAAGTATTGCAGGTCACAGAGTTTATCTCTGTTTCGGATCTTGCATCACTAATGAACCTAAAGCCTTCAGATGTGATTAAGGCGTGTATGTCCCTGGGCATATTTGTGTCTATTAATCAGCGTCTTGACGCAGAAATAATCGAACTTGTTTCCAACGAATTTGGCCATGAAGTTCAGTTCATTTCTGCTGAAGAACAGGTGGAAGTAGAGGAAGAAGAAGTGGATTCCCCAAGCGATCTTAAGCCGCGTCAACCTATTGTGACCGTTATGGGTCACGTAGACCACGGTAAAACCTCGCTGCTTGACTTTATCCGTTCTGCCAATGTAGCCGAAGGCGAAGCTGGCGGTATTACCCAGCACGTAGGTGCCTATGAAGTGATTGTGCCTGGTCATGAAGACCAAAAAATCACTTTTCTGGATACACCTGGTCACGAAGCCTTTACGGCCATGCGTGCACGAGGTGCAAAAGTGACGGACATTGCTATCATCGTGATTGCGGCAGACGACAGTATCATGCCACAAACCAAGGAGGCCATTAGCCACGCACAAGCGGCGGGGGTCCCCATGATTTTTGCCATCAATAAAATTGACAAAGCCGGCGCCGATCCGGAGCGCATCAAGAATGAACTTGCGCAGATGAATTTCCTTGTGGAAGAATGGGGTGGGAAATACCAAAGCCAGGACATTTCTGCGAAGCAAGGCTTGAATGTGGACAAGCTCCTCGAAAAAGTGCTTCTAGAAGCAGAGCTCCTCGAACTCAAAGCAAATCCAGACCGCCGTGCTATCGGAACCATTTTGGAGGCCTCTTTGGAAAAAGGCCAAGGGTATGTTTCCAAAATTCTGATTATTAACGGCACCATCAATCACGGCGATCCAATCATTGCGGGCGAATTCTCCGGTAAAGTAAAAGCACTCTTTAACGAGCGCGGCAAAAAAATTAAAAGCGCTGGCCCAGCCCAGCCGGTTATTGTATTGGGTCTTCCCGGTGCACCACAAGCCGGTGAAAAAATCAAAGTCGCCGCCAGTGAAAGCGAAGCAAAAGAGATCGCTTCAAAACGGAGTCAAATCATGCGTGAGCAGGCTAATAGAGCCAATAAGCGTATTTCGCTCGAAGAAATTGGCCGTCGTCTCGCACTTGGTAGCTTTAAAGAACTCAAAGTTATCGTTAAAGGTGACGTGGATGGATCTATCGAAGCACTCAGCGATTCGCTTATCAAACTGTCTATCGAGAAAGTACAAGTGTCTGTTATACACAAGGCTGTCGGCCAGATTGTGGACTCCGACGTCATGCTCGCCTCTGCTTCCGATGCCATTATCATTGGTTTCCAGGTGCGTCCGTCTATCACTGCACGCAAGCTCGCTGAAAAAGAGGGCGTAGAGATCAAACTGTACTCCATTATTTACGAAGCTATAGACGAGGTCAAATCCGCTATCGAGGGGATGTTGGAGCCAACGAAGGAGGAAGAAATCATGGGGCAGGTCGAGATCCGCGAGGTATACAAAGTCTCGAAGATTGGTACCGTGGCCGGTTGCTTTGTGCAGGACGGCAAGATCAGTCGCAACCACCACATACGTATCATCCGCGATGGTATTGTGGTGTACCCGACCAATCCGAACCAACACGCCGAACTGGGTTCACTCAAGCGTTTCAAAGATGACGCTAAGGAGGTCAAGAATGGTATGGAATGTGGTATCACGATCAAAAACTTCAACGACTTTAAAGTTGGCGATGTGATAGAATCTTACGTAATCAATGAGGTGAAAGCTATTTTGAAGTAAAATAGGCATGGGCTTTAGCCCGTGAAAAAATAAAAACGGGCGGCCTTGCGTGATGCAGGGTAGCCCGTTTTGCTTGTGCTATCGCACAGCACAAGTTTACAATTTTCCCAAAACAACTACCCCCATACTCCGCAATTCTTCCACCAATACTGTTTTAAATGGCTCCAATAAACACAACTGGTATTGCCGAAGCAAGGAGTCCAATGCCTCCCTGGTCAATAAAAAGCGGTCGGTACCATCAGGCAGGTGAAAGCGACCATGTCCCAATGGGATTATTTTATCTGCTAACCCAACGTCAGTGGCCACCCGAATGAAAAGCGACCCGCTTGGCCGAAGTACCCGGATCATTTCGCCGAACATCTGCTCAAAATGCGGTTCATTTTCGGCGAAATGCAAAACGGCGCTGGAAATGATATGGTTGAAAAAATCATCCGGAAACGGCAAAGACTCCACAGTGGCAACCTGAAAGCGATCATTTGGAAGGTACGGATAGGTTTGTTTGAGTACTTCCACGGATTCAGGGTTACGATCCGTTCCATATACCTGAAAGCCTTCCTGTACAAACCAATGCAGGTTACGGCCGCCGCCTGCACCAGCATCCAGGATCACATCCGAAGGAGCGTAACGGCCCTTCATGATCTGGTCTAACAGGTAGACATCCATGTTGCCGAGGATGGTAGTTAGCGCATTGGTGTGGTGCATAAAATCAGATTGGGTAACGGACATAGGGCAATATCATGCGTTGCATTAGGGTGCGCAATCTTATAAAAAAAAGCACTTAGAGCATATCCCTAAGGGCTTGGCAAATGCGCAAGATCAATGTCAATTCTCAGAATATCCGGTACCGGGACGGATGTTCGATAAAATATAGGGTGATTAAAAAACTAACTAACAGTTTAGATTGAGTCTGAAAAATGCTCACTACGAGGAATTTAAATTACTAATTCAAGGAAATATTACCTTTGGACGAATTTGTGAATCACACTCTTTTTCACTTAAACAATACTTTTTTTCAAAATCAATAAAATCATGTTCAGTAAGTTCACCCTAACAGATAAGTTATTATTTGTCTCTGCTTTTCTCTCACTTATTTTCTCTGAAATACTGTATTTTAAAGGAGAGGCAACCGCTGCCATATTCATTGGTATTTGGGTGCCTTCTATATTGGCTTTCGGGATTTATTTAAAACTCATAAATATCAGCAAAAATGATTGAATTAGTACCCTATTTCGCAGGATTGATCACTTTGTTGTTTGGAGTAGGATTCTACGCAGGCCTCCAAGAGTTTAAAAAGAACTTAAAATAACAACTTTTCTGCAAGCCAAACGCTTTCGGGTATTATTGACCCAAAGAAGCAACAGATTTAAGCAATTAAAACGGCCACAGAATCCCGAAAAGATTTTTGTGGCCGTTTTAATTGCTTGTAAGAATACTAGAGTTTTTCATTCCAAATCTGCTGCTGTATCCAGCTGCTCCTGCAATGGTTTCTGATTGTAAAAAACAAAAAGTGCAATCAAAAGCACTCCAAAGAACACGGCTGTCAGTGCAAAATATATATTGAAAGGTTTCTCCGCCGTCAATGCTATACGAACCAAGATGGTAGAAATGACAAAACCTGCATTTCTAAAAATGATGTCGTAGGTGCCAGCATAAATGAAAGACAAGATGAGCAGGAAGACATCTACAAAGATCATTACGCTAAAAAACTCCTTGTAAAAAACGGTATTAGGATTCGGGAAGTGCCCTCCATGCATACTAACTTCATACAATTCAAAGAGCCACCCCGTAAGGCTTGTCACCGAAAGTAAAAGCAGAAGCAGACTCAACACCACTGCTGCAGTCTTCTTGATTCGAATGAACTGATCGCGTCGGGAGGATGGTTTTAATTGTGGCTTTTGGGTTTTCGCAAATAACCGGTAGTATAAAGTAGTCAGGAAAAAAAGGATCAAAGCCCCGGCCAGGTCCAAACCGATGGACTTTAAAAAATCAAACGTGTAGATCTCAGACCTGTCCAGATCATAATCCGCAATATCATGGAAGAAACTCCGAATGGTGATCAGGGTAATGATCTCATATTGCTTACCGATAAAATTGGTGATACTCTTGGGCAAGATCACCACCAGCATCAGTACCTCGTAGAACAGAATGATACTGAATGGCGTATAAATGGCCTTCAGATAATTGGCTTGAAGTTCAAGCACCTGCATGAGTCCCCAAAAATCGTGTTTGACCAGAAAAATCAGCAGAAGGTGCAGTATAAAACCAAGCAATGCAGAACCAATGATCAACCTTTCGACCCGCAAGATATTTTGTTCCTTGAACAATATATCATACCAGCCCGCCAGCGGAATACGAATTTGTGACAACCAGCTTCCTTTTCCCATTAGAATTCGTTTATTTATAGCGTTCCTCTACCAAAATAATATGGGGCAAAGTCACACAGGCAATTAAAATAAGAAAAAGACTCAGCAATGATGCCTCCGGAAACAGAATAGATTGGCCAAAAGCCAAGCCGAGCAGCCCAATAATAGCCAGAAAGGTATATGGGGCAGCCTGATAGTAATAATTTATTATTGTAAAATCTGGCCATTGGTGGCGAAAAAAAGATAGCTGGTCAAGCAATGAACTCAAGGAGTGCCAAAGGGTAAAATAAAGGGTAAAACCTACCAGAAGTGGTGTAAAATAAAACATAACAGATAAAGCAGCCAGCTTTAACACTTCTGAAAGGAGTAAAGGTCGGTCTATTTGACCTGTCAACCGTAATCCGAAAAGTATCACAACATTTAGCAATAATATCAGCCATTGAATATTGGCCATGATCGTTTCTGACCAGACTGGGAAGTCTCCAATCATTTGCCGCACAATAGGATAACCTTCCTTCCAATGCCAGAGTACTGCACCTCCTATGGTAAAAGCACCAAATGCTACATTTAAACCCGACTTAAACCCGGCGGAAAGCGGCAAAGATTGCCAATTTGATTGGCCAAAGTGATAGGCTGAAATAAGCAAAAAAGAGACCAATGCAATTGTTGGGAATAACAACCAAACTGCCATGTAGCCTAAGACAGCAATCATATAAAAGAGGAAAAAACGAAAGACTTGCTTTCGGCTTAATTTAGGACCATATAGGCGCCGAAATAGCAAAAAATCAGTAGCGCCATGTGGAAGTCCAATGAGCAACACTAATCCAACTAATAATGGATACTGTATTTGTTGCAATAGGTCAGACCAAAACAAACCAACTAACCCAAACGAAATTGTCACCAGCACAATGGTTGGGAAAATATTTCTGTTGATAAAATCCACCATAACATACCATAATTGCGGTAAAGACAATATTACTTCCTTACTTCTGAAAGAGAGAAAAAACGGGGCTAATAGTAATCAAATCACTATTAGCCCCTAAAGGCAGTTTTGTAGTAAAAAACTATGCGTTACTACGCGAAGAGCTTACTGCAAGGCTGTAAATAACCAAGCCGAAGCCAATCTTGTTTACTGCATCACCGATGTTGTAAATAAGATCCATGTTGCGCACATCAATTACACCACGCAACCAGCCATCTGTCTCAATGGCCATATAGCCAATCGGATAAATTGCCCAACCAACTAAAACGAACCAGGATAGAGCTTTGAATGCGGCCTGCAATTTTGGATCGTTAGAATTGCCTGCTAATTTGCGAGCAGAACCCAACCACACCTCATACACGATACCAGCATAACCCACTGTGGAGATAATACCCCAGATCACACTGCTGGAACGGAAGGCTGTTTCTCCAAGATAACCTGCAACGAGCATCAGTAAAGAATACCCTATCATTTTCCAAAGCAGTTCAATTTTAGCACCAAAAGCTTTGAGAATAAGGTAAAACTCTACGCACATAAGTGGAACCGTCAGGATCCAGTCAATGTAGCGGAATTGGGTAGGCGATTGACCTGTAGTCAACCACACATCACGCATGTAGAAGTAGTGAACAGAAGCAATCATGGTGATCAAACCGGCAATAAGTAAAGAGGTCTTCCATTTGCCTTCTACTTGCGAACGCTCGAAGAAGAAAAATACAGATGCCGCAAACATGGCCATATAGCCAATAAAGAATGTAAATCCAACATAATCGTTGGCTGCAAGGCCAGTGAATAAAAGCACCGGCTGAGTAAAAAAGGAATGCATAAAATTAAGTTTGGTTAACAGTTGAACATTCAACGTGCAAATAAACATGAAGTGCTCGCAGTAAATCAAGCGTTGTTTAACTTTTTTTTATTTTTTTTTAAAATACTTAAACACTAATTCCAAAAGTAACCTTGCGTGGGGGGGGTGAAGCGCTACAAGCTTGAAGGAAGGGGAACAGTGTGTAGCACCCATTTCGAAAAATACTGAATGCCCCAAGAGTGGGTCCACTGTGAATTATACCTAATAGGTTGTCTAAAGACGCAACATCTTCAAAGCCCAGACTTTGCCCTCCTGCATAATCCGCAACCAGTACTCCCCGGGAGTTATTCCCTCCGTCCCGATTGTACACCGTTCTGTACCAGCGGGGTACTTTACTGAACTCACTTGTTGTCCCCATTCATTTTCCAGCAAAATGACAAACCCTGCCGGCGTGGGCTGTCTAAAATCAACCTGGATCTTACCCCGGAAAGGATTTGGATAGACAAGTGCTCCAAAACAAGCCTGATCAAAGGTGCCAGAGAACAAAAACTGAATGGTGTCCTGAGTCTCTTGTTCAGGACAACCTATGATATCTGAAGTAGTCAGCGTAACAACATAGGCCCCCAGGCCAACGTAATGGTGTTGCGGATTTTGCTCCGTGGAAGTATTCCCATCTCCAAAATTCCAGAGGTAGGTGTCCGCGCTATGGTCATTGGGTGTGAAGGACCAGATTGAACTACTGTCTGCCTGCATGGTACTGAATGAAGCATCGGTGGGTGTAGTAAGCACTACTTGCATGGTTTTGTTGGTGTAACAACCATAGGCATCTGTTACAAGCAAGGAATATAAGCCATCCTGCGTGAAGGTGATCACGGAGGTATCAGGCCCTGGCTGCCAATTGTAGTTGTATTGCGAACCATTTAGTGCTGCGGCGTCAAAAATGGTTCCGAAACAAAGAATGGTATCTGTTGGAAGATAAACCGAAGCAATACTCCCCCCTTCGACGGCCAATGTTGCATCGATCCAATCCAGGCGCTGTTCGATATAGGATTTCAGGCTGCTAATATGTTCCGGATAAGTCCTGGTACCCAAGGTGCTCCACACCCTGAAGTTACGTTCTTTTGCTTCGTCTATCTGATCAGTCAAAGAATCTATTAGGCTCAAAAAAGCGCCGGTTTGCAGGGTGTTTTGCCGCAACATGGTCCAGCGACATGCCAGTTGTTTGCGGTAATCAGGGTCTTCCCACATGCGCGACCACCAGAATGGGAAGGGCCAGTAAGGATGGGTGATCTTCCATACCCAGCCTTCCGTGGTAGCCGGATTATTATAGTCCATCGCCCGGTCATAATCCCAGGGAGGACCACATTTTAGCTTGCCGCCATCGGTATCTTTTTCTTTGACAAGATAAGTACTGCGTCCGTAACTATCGTAATTGACACTGAATTCATTGACGATAAGAAAGTCAATAAAGGCATCCACATCCAGGTATTGGCGATAACCCGTGTCAGGATCAGCAAAATCTGGTGCCAAAAGCGCATTTTCCATAGCTTCCACATAAGCACGAATGTAATCGCGCTGCTGTGGCTGAATATCTTCACTTTTAGGATATACGTGTTTAAATTCAACCGGGGCGCCACAGGTAGCCGAATTAATGGGTGGATAAGGAGAATTCCAATCCCCAGCTACGTTGTTGATATTCATTTCAATGATATAGCCACCGGTCAGTTCAATACCACTGGTATCACTGGAAGAAAGTTTGGCAATGTCGACCCGATTCTTATCTCTTTTTACTTTTTCCGTCAATATATACAATCCGATATATTCTCCATCAAGTACGATCTCGCAAGGACGGGTTCTGGGCGCATATCCGCCCATTCGGCGTGCCATTTCGTATGTGATCGAATTTTTAAGCAGCGTAGGATCAAGGTATTCAGCCTTAAAGATCCAATCACTTTCTTTGGGCATACCTAAAATACTGGTGTCCATTTGATTTCCCAAGCTATCCACGAGCTCAAAATCATAATTCTTCTTGGGGTAAAAGGGGCCAGTAAATCCTTGCCATTCCGTCAAAATCCGGCCTTCATAGGCGAATTCGGTTTGATTGGCCGAATTTCGAATGCCGGGTCCATTATCAATGATCTGCATCAAAACCGGCACTTTCGGATCATCACCAATGGGGTCATTCAGGGTAGTGAAATTGACAATAGGCAAATCACTACCATAAAAAGCAAAAGGTTTGGCGGGGTTATTCCCAAAGGTGATACCCCAATCGATTAAAAAGCCCTGGTCGGCAAATGGATACGTATCATACAAGATCAGGGTCCAGATACCATTCGGATCCTGCCCTTTATTTATGTTTCCCAGGAGTCCCATGCATTGAAAGGTGCCTGTAAAGGGGGGAGATGCTGCCGACAGGGAAGGGCCGCTTCCTTCCAGACAAGTATTGGTAAAATCGTCGCCACCACCGCCTACCCCACCAAACAGCAGAATTATATGTCCATCGGGTGCTTTTAATTTCACGGTCATATCTTCCGTATAGGTATGGGTCAGGTTGATACAGAACCGCTCCAGACCAAAGGTGGAATCAATTACCCCTGGTAAACCGCTGACAGGTATCTCATACTGGACGGTCGTGCCATCATCGGGAATGGGTTGATTGACGGCACTAAAAAAGGTTTGCGCTGAGAGCGACAGACAGGACAACAAAAATAAACTGGTGTAAAATGTTTTGTGCATCGTAGAGTAAGCTTTGAGTCAGATATATCTTCTTAACCACAAGTGTACGACTACAAATAAATAAGGGCTGAATAAAAAGCGTGGCGAACACAAGGACTTATCCATATTCGTACTTTAAAGTTGCTTCTGGCTAGATCCAACATTTTTATATTTCACTTAATGCATAATTTTTACTGCGATCCACCGATTGGAATGGTAGTAGCCGTTTTGCCGGTGATCCTGCTTTCTGCCTGGATACCTTGAACGCAATGCTTGCAACGGTATAATTCTTTCCGCTTAAAATCAGTCAAGCGTTGATGATTTCAATGGTGGCAACCTTTGTTTTTTACCAGTTCCTTGAAGCAATCTTCATACTTTTGAGGGCCTTCAAATTTGGACATTGGAAAAAAATGCTCCCTGAATTGATTATCAAGCCATATCTAAAGCAAAACATGACTACCTACAAAACGATTCTCTCCCTGTTCCTATTTATTTTAACCTTCAATGCCTGTGGTTTATTAAATGATAAACTAACCGAGAAAGAGGCAAAAAATGCAGGTGCTTATATGCTTACGCTGAAAAATCAGGAACCCGGAAATGGGGATAAAGTTAAATTTATAAAGTGGAACGGTTTTATCGAATCCGGCGATAACAAAGCAGAACTCTGGGGCGTTTTTCAGTCTCAAAACGACTCAACTTGCGTTATGTCAGGGGCCTTTAATTTCATGAAGCCCAAAGATGGAGATTGGAGCTTGACAAGCTACTATTTTCACGGCGAAGTTGGGACAACCTGTATCTGGAGTAAAGATTTTGCACGATATAAGATTCCGGATTGAACTACCTTCCAAGCATAAAGTTTCTTTCTATACCAACCATACCCTATTGTTGATGCAATCTTTTTTCAACAAATCTAATACCATTGCCCCTCCGGAATTCAACCGATGGCGCGTACCACCGGCAGCACTGGCCATTCATTTGTGTATCGGACAGATTTATGCCTACAGTGTGTTTAATAAACCGCTGTCGCAAGCCCTGGGCATTACAAAACCAGTCGAAGGCGATTGGACACTAGTCCAAGTCGGGTACATCTTTTCTATTGCCCTTTTTTTCCTGGGAGCATCTGCAGCCGTATTTGGCCGTTGGCTGGAGCGAGTCGGGCCGCGTAAAGCGATGTTCGCTTCGGCTTTGTGTTTTTCGGGCGGTTTTTTACTTTCTGCGTTGGGTGTTTGGGGACATCAAATCTGGTTACTTTATCTTGGAAATGGTGTTTTAGGGGGAATTGGCCTCGGTTTAGGCTATATTTCTCCCGTTTCCACGCTTATCAAATGGTTTCCAGACCGCCCGGGTATGGCCACGGGAATGGCCATTATGGGATTTGGAGGGGGCGCCATGATCGCAGCTCCTTTATCTATCCGCCTCATGGCCTTTTTTCAATCCCCTGATTCAATCGGCGTAGCAGAGACATTTTTAGTGCTGGGTGGGCTATATCTGGCCTATATGTTATTTGGTGTACTGACCATTCGGATTCCCGCAGAAGGCTGGCAACCAGCGGGTGTTGGTGACCTGAATAAGCAAAAAAAACCAGTGCTCGGACTGGACGCAGAAGCCGCGATTCGTACCCCACAATTTTACCTACTGTTTGCCGTGCTCCTACTCAATGTAAGTGCCGGTATCGGGGTGCTGGGACAAGCTTCGGTGATGATCCAGGAAATGTTTTCAGAAAAAGTGATGGGGGCTGATCGGGCAGTAAGTGCTGTAGCCGCCGGCGGCTTTGTTGGCGTTTTAAGTCTCTTTAATATGGCAGGACGGTTTTTCTGGTCCTCCCTATCAGACAAGATCGGGCGAAGAAACACCTATACGATCTTTTTCCTTTTGGGTGCCATCCTTTACATCCTTATACCCTTTACTGGCCGCATGGGCAATATTGTGTTATTCACCGGAGCCTTTTGTCTCATTATGAGCATGTATGGCGGTGGGTTTGCGACTATCCCGGCCTATCTGCGAGACTTATTTGGTACGAAGGAGGTAGGTGCTATTCATGGTCGACTCCTGTTAGCCTGGAGTATGGCTGCCATACTGGGTCCCCAATTGATCAACAACATTCGGGCCTACCAGATCGAAACATTGCAGATACCTGCCGCAGAGGCTTATTCCATCACGATGTACCTGATGGCCGGGCTGCTGATCATTGGATTTTTGTGCAATTTGCTTATTAAACCGCTTCACATAACCAAATAATACCCGTCATGAAACAAGTATCACGTGCTTCCATCATTTTGTGGCTATCCTGGGCCTTCGTGGGCCTACCTACCCTCTGGGGGATCTGGCAAACACTCTACAAAGCGCTGGCATTATTTGGAGCATCTTAGGAACCCTGCAATAAAATAAAAGGTTCCCTGGAAATGTTTGCTCGCGTGCCGCACGGTTATTGAAAAACCTCGACTTTTGTGCTCAGTTTTAGTTCACCCCAAAAGAGCCAAAACAATCAAACCCAAATCATTTACCCGCTTACAGCTACTTTAACTATGAAAAAAATTGGATTATTACTTTGCTTCTCTGTCTTCCTTCTCGGCAAAGCCGAAGCCCAAAAAGGTATCCGTTTTGGATTTCAATCCAGCCCAACCTGGTCCTGGTTGAAAACCAGCGACCCCAAGATCGAAGGTGTAAGCTCTAACTGGGGCCTCAAGGTCGGTGCCATCTGCGAATACTATTTTGAAGAGAATTACGCCTTGACTACCGGACTTGGCTTTGGCCTCAATCAGGGCGGAAGCCTTCAAAATGGCTACCCAGCCTGGAAACCATGGGATAAAGCAGACTTGGCTGCCATTCCTTCCGATACATTTGGCTTAAACTCTAAGCTTCACTATGGTGTCACTTATGTAGAAATTCCATTCGGTCTGAAAATGCGGGGAGGATCCAACGAGGATTCACGGGTAAAGTTTTATGCTGAATTGCCCATTTTTACCCTTGGCTTCGTTACCAAAGCCAGTGGTAATATCCTTGGTACCGCAGACCAAAATCTGAATGATGTCAATATTCGGGAAGAAGTAAAAGGAATCTCGCTCTCCTGGGGCCTGGGCGGGGGCATCGAATATGAACTCGCAACCAATACCAGGCTTGTGGCTGGCCTTGCATTTCAAAAGCAGTTCACGGATCTCACCCGGAATGGTTCGGTGGAAGAAAGTCCCAACAAATGGGTCAAGGAAGATTCCAAAGGAACATTTGGAAGCATCGCACTCAAAATCGGCGTGTTTTTCTAAATTTGGTGCTGAAATAGGTGCTTAGCGCTTCTACCAATTAGCCCAAATTGGCAGGCAAAGGTGCAATCCCCCGATTAATAAAATTATATAGCAAGCCGTGCTGTTTTACAGCACGGCTTGCTATGTATTACACCCATTTAAACATTAATAAACGGCAGGTTTAAGCAGCAAGTTCTTCCACGAGGGAGAAAATCTGTCCTACACGGCTGCGATTGACAGAATAATAAATAAACTTTCCGTTGCGCTCTGTCTTAACCACACCAGCACTACGCAAGATGGCAAGGTGCTGGCTTGCCACACTTTGCTCCAGACGGAGTTTTACATAAATTTCAGTAACTGTCATGTGGTTATTTTCGCCCAAAAGATCGAGCATTTTTTGGCGTAACTTGTGGTTTACTGCACGTAATACCAAAGCTGCCTTACGTAGCTCGACGTAGTCGAGAGACATATCATGTGCCCCATTTTTGGGCGACACACGTTCGATGTTTGCTTTTCCCATACAAAATGTTTTAAAAAAGGTGAGTGAACCAAGTTTTGACGCATAAAAAGAGTCAATAATTGTGCCAATTTATGAGGCAAAAAAGTGACATACATTATATTTTTAATATATAACTAAATGAATTATAATATAAAAACAGGCCATAAAAATCAATAAATTGAAAAATAAAGTTATTTTATTCAGAATACCAATTTGCTCGACGTAGTGATGTTTGGTGGCTTCATATAGAATGGCTCAAAATAAGCAATATCTTGAAAATCAATCTTTTGAAGAAGTTGCTCCCCCAGTGTAGCAAGGTAGCGGGCAGAACATTTTTGCAACCCTGAAAAAACCACCCTTTCTGAATTTCCACCACTCCTTACTTTTTCAACGCCGTTCCCAGACAAAACAATCCTGTTAATTTCAATGCCAGTTGTATGCGCGAAAACAAAATTTTCAAACGAATTGTTTTCCAAAATCAGGGGTTGAGCCGCTGCAATTTCCCGCATATCCGCATCATACAATGCCAACCAGATTTCCTGACGCCGGGCGTCCAGCATAGCAGCGAAAATACTTGATCCTGAGCTTTGAAGCTTAGCGCCTGAATCGATTATTACCGATTCCAAATTGTCTGTCAACTCCCGGCTTGCCAGCGCCAATGCGAACAGTGTATCTACGGCAAGGAGCGGTTTGTCCAATGCATAGCAAATCCCTTTCGCCACCGAAGCACCCACCCGCAGCGCGGTGTAAGCACCTGGGCCCCTACTCAGCGCCACCGCATCAAGTTGGTCAAGTCCTATGCCTGATAGCCTCACGCATTCCTCAATTTGGAGCGTGAGCAGTGCAGCATGACTTTGAGTCTCCAGGTTTTCAGAAAGAGCGACTACCTTGCCGTCCATACTGATGGCCGCGGAGCAGACTTCGCTGGAAGTTTCAATAAGCAGGATTTTTGCCATCTTGGAAGAATGTTTTTATCCTATAGTCCACTATAAGGCACAAAGTTGTTTTGCTGAGAAAATCAGTCTACGATGTGCCTTATGTGGACTATGTAGTATATAAAGAAAATGTGCCCACAAAAGTACGCCCGGCTCGCCCTACTTTTGGCCCGATTTTACTTTGGAACATTCCCTCCGCTTTCCCAACAGCCCAAATTGCCGTCTGGAGAAAGCCAAAACTTGAACTTTATAAATTTTGACCTATGCTCATTTACAATGTAACCGTAACAGTTGACATCGATATACACGAAGACTGGCTCCGTTGGATGCGCGAAACGCATATCCCAGACGTGATGATCACCGGCATGTTCATTTCTTACAGAATAAGCCGCCTGATCGGCCACGAACATGAGGAGGTTGAAATCTATTCCATACAATATGTAGTGGAAGATATGGACCACCTGATCCGTTATCAAAACGAATTTGGCCCTGAGTTACAAAGCCAGCACAAAGCCCGGTTTGGGGATCAATATGACGTATTCCGAACGGTAATGGAAATGATCGAGCATAACGAAGTGATGAAGTAGTTGAGGGAAAAAGCCCACAAAAAATATGCTTTACACAGGCTGGTTACCTGATTTCGAAAATCCTAAAGTCCATGAAATTGAGCTTTAGGAAAGGGGAGAAAAAATGACCCAACGACGCCAAATGACAAAAAATGACAATTTGACCATCATCCATCTATCCAAAACCTCCCGTGTTTTACAGGGCACCATCCAGTTGGATGGCTCAAAAAGCATCAGCAATCGTGCCCTCATCGCACTCGCTTTGGCCGGAGACAAACCCGAAGGCTGGCTTTCTAACTTGTCTACTTCAAAAGACACGCAGACTTTACTACAGCTTTTGGTGCCGGGCGCAACCCAATTTGACACAGGCGATGCAGGCACAACGTTTCGGTTTATGACGGCTTTTCTCGCCATACAAGCGGGCGAACAAGTGCTTACAGGATCTCCAAGGATGCTCGAACGCCCGGTGGGACCGCTGGTAGAAGCCTTGCGTGAACTCGGTGCTGACATTGAGTTTTTAGGTAATGCTGGATATCCTCCCTTGAAGATCGGCGAAATGAAACCCCGTAGCCGCCGTGTTCATGTTTCAGCCAAGGTGAGCAGTCAGTTTCTATCCGCGCTTTTGCTCATCGGGCCTTATTTGCCGGAAGGCCTGGAACTGATACCTGAAGGTCCGCTGGTATCACGGCCATACCTGGAAATGACCCTGGGACTGATGCGACATTTTGGCGCCACAGTGGAATGGCAGGGCGAGGCGATTGTAGTTGAACCCGGATCCTACCATCCGAAACCTTTAGTTGTGGAGGCCGATTGGTCGGCGGCCTCGTACTGGTATGCGATGGCGGCGTTTTCAGAAGACCTGGACCTGACCTTACTTGGGCTTCAGGAAGGCAGTTGGCAAGGTGATGCTGAGGTGCCTGAGATGATGCAACGTTTTGGTATTCAATCAATTTTCGGAGAAAACAAAGTACACCTGAGCAAAACAGGCGCTACCCCAAGGCCATTTTTTGAAAAGGACTTTTTAGCATGTCCTGACATCGCCCAAACACTCGCAGTAATCTGTGCCGGACATGGAACCAACGGAGTTTTTAGCGGATTGGAAACCTTAAGCATTAAAGAAACCGACCGGATTGGCGCCTTAAAGGCCGAATTAGGGAAAGTAGGATGCTTTTTTACAAAACTACCCGCCCGGTTTTCAAAAAAATGGCCCGATAGGACCTTTTACAGCCTGGAGGAACAGGCAGATCTTTCATCCGTACCTCGTTTTGCTACCCATGGAGATCACCGAATGGCCATGGCATTTGCAGCATTTGCAATGCTTGCTCCGGTGGAAATTGAAAACCCGGAAGTGGTGTCAAAATCGTACCCGCAGTTTTGGGAGCATTTGAAACAAATGGGCTTTGATGCAACGTATCTCCGGCATCTATAATTAAATCATGAACACAGGAAAACTAACCAAACCATTCCATCCACCTATATCCGTCAGCTGGTTATAAACCAGGCTGATGTGCTCGAGTATATAGCCGGTACCCGGAAAGATTGGGGATTGGCACAGGATGTCTGGATCCGGCGAAAGCGGGTTTAGTTTATTCCATTGCCTTATGGGGCCTTCAAAGGCTTAGTTACCTTCTTTTTCCCAAGGGGCGCTTTTTTCGGAGTCACCGTTTCTGTCCCGACAATTTCTGTTTGAGGAAGCTCTGCAGCCACCAGATTGGCCGATTCTATCGTCGGAACTTCGTTTATGATCTGCAGCCCAGACCCTTTGGGCAGCTGCTTACCCAGACCCAACATTTTAAAAATCCAGGCATAAATGGCCGAAAAGAAGGTCTTCTCCACTAAAAAAGTCAGTACAGTCGTAAACACAGTGGTGCACAAAATAATAGAAAAGACCACGGATTGAATGATTTCCCCGCCTTCTACGCCTTGTTGTACAGGTAGCGATGCAAGGACAGCTGCCCCCAGCCCTTTAGGGATCATGGTAGCCATATAAGAGGCGTCTTTGAGGGAGGTACTACGCGACACAGAGAGACACACCACAGGAATGCGCACCAGGAATAAAAAGCCGGTGATGCCCGCACCCAATAGCATCCATTGCCAATCCTGCAGGCGTACAGAGATACCGATATAGACAAAAAAGAAAGTGCGGAGCAGGAATACCGCTTCGGAAAAAAAGGCTCGTTCGTGGTCGTTCAAGGAGATCGGTTTGCGCGAAATAGCATTGCGCATGATCGGTGGACCCAGTACATCAATATTGCCTAATGTGATGCCAAAAGCCAGTGCTGCAATGGGGCCGGAATAGTTGAGCATCTCCACAATCCCGTAAAGAATAAAAACAAAAGCCGGGGTGGTAAAAACCGTATTTTGGAGTGTGCGCATCTTATTCAGCATAATACTCCAACCAAATGCACCCGCCACACCAAGCATTACGGCAAGAATAAAAGCTGCGATCATCTGACCCGTTACAATCGCGACATCAAAAGTGCCAATTTTATACGCTGTAAGCAGCGTAAGCGGGACAGCCAGCGTGAAAACATCTGAAAAGGCTGACTCCAACACTAGAATGGTGCGGGTTCGTTCGCCCATCGGAAACTGCTTTACCAACGTAGTAACCACCGCTGAAGAAGTACCTCCCACAATACTCCCCAGCATCAGAGACCGCAAAATACCCAGGTCCGTGTAATAGAATGTGATACCTCCCGCAACCAAACAAGTAGCTACGAAGTTGTATGTAGTGATTCGTGCCGTACCGCCAATAGAGTTGATGAGTGGTTCAAGGCGTTGGTCAATACCACTTTCAAATAGAATGAATACCAGCGTTATAGTCGTAAAAACAGGTCCTAAAGCACCAAATTTTTCGGGTGAGATCACATGATATACTGGCCCCAATAATAGCCCTATAATAAAAAGCCATAGCACATCCGGTATCTTCGTGCGCGTAAAAAGCGCGGCAAACCAGTGCGACAAAAAAATGGTACAGCCGACAAATACAATCGTGAGCGCAGTAGGCATTTTTAAAAAATGTGGACAATGTGTTTAATGTGCTTAATGTGGCCAATGGGAGTAATGTGGTCAATTTTGCCCGGCCGAGCCCAAAAACACATTGGCTACATTTAGCTAATTGACCACATTCCTACAATTAACCACATTTAAAGCGGGTGGGCGAAAGTAATCAGCCAAAAACAAACTCAATGTAAAATTATGGCGCAAGTACCTAATATCTCCGATCATCAGGCATCCGACCACCCGATTCTCCTTTTCGATGGTGTGTGTAACTTGTGTAATGCCTCGGTTCAATGGATTCTGAAACGAGATTTGAAGGGACAATTTCGCTTTGCATCCTTGCAATCTGAAATTGGCCAGCAATACTTACAAAAATATAGGCTTGAATCTCAGCACTTTGACACGGCCGTGCTGGTCTCTGGTGAACAAATTTTTCTGCGCTCCGATGCCGCCCTGGAAATCCTGCGCCGAATTGGTGGATTATGGAGCCTACTGTATTTTTTTAAGATCGTGCCGCGCCCCTTGCGCAATGCCGTTTACAATCTGGTTGCACGCAACCGGTATAAATGGTTTGGGTATAGTGAGGAATGTATGCTACCCAGGACCGAATGGAAAGAGCAGTTTTTATGATCGGACTATTTTTATAACAGTAGTTTTATCCGTTGGACGTACTCTGCCAACATCTAAAGCATAGCCTTAAACGTATCGCGCCCACTAAAGTTTGAAATATTCCATTCGTGCAATTATAACTTGTGGCCCATTATTTTTAGCGCTTAATCCATAGCAAATCTCTTTTACCATTTTATCAATTTTACCATGAACAAACTTTTCTCTCTTCGGCGGATATTGGCGATTGTCGCTATGCTTGTGGCCGCCTTGCTACTTTACCCCATCCTTTTTGGAAAAAAGAAAACCCGCACACCAGAAGAAGTTTTTGTCAGGATTGATTCCGCCCCAAACAATTTCAACACTTTTTTATCAGGAGGACATGCTCCTTCCACATTTGTGTCGCGACAAACATTCCAAACGTTAGGCGACCTCGACCCGAAGACTTTGGAAATTAAACCTTTGCTTGTGAAGGCTATTCCAACCGTTCGAATGGTCCAGGACGGACCACGCAAAGGTTCATTTGCTTACGACTTTGAAATTAACCCAGAAGCTACCTGGGATAATGGCACACCAGTCACGGCCAATGACGTGGCATTCACCCTTAAAATCATCTGTCACCCGGGACTCCCATCTACTTGGCGTGGATATTTAGCTCAATTATCCGGGATAGAGATCGATCCTTCCGATTCAAAAAAATTCAGCTTATTTTTTAACAGTTTTTACATGCTTTCTCTCGAAACGCTATGTAACACACCTATTTATCCGGCCTATAATTATGACGCCGCCAATAGGCTGACCAATATTCCATTGAGTGATTTTTTAGATACCAGTAAAACGGCTGCCTTGGTTATTGATCCTAATTTGAAAGCTTTTGTGGAAGAATTTAGCCAGGCAAAATTTGCCAACGATCCCAATGCTATTTCGGGAAGTGGGCCTTATCGCCTCGAGCTGATGAACGAACAGGGAGCTATCATGGTAAAAAAACAAAACTGGTGGGGTGATAACGCAGTCGAGCAGTATCCAATGCTGGCAGCTTTCCCTAAAAAATTGGTCTATAAAGTAGTAAAAGATGACCTGACCCTGGAAAACATGATCAAAAACGGTGAGTTAGACCTGATCGGTGGGGTCATTAATCCGGCGAAATTTTTGGAAATGAAGGCCAACGATACCCTGGCTTCCAAATATAATTTCTTAGCCATTGGTACAACCCAATACAACCGTTGGGTGCTCAATCACAGGAACCCCATCCTTGCCGATGTTCAAGTGCGTCAGGCACTCACCCATATCGTGGATTACGATTATTTTGTAAATCAGGTACAGCGTGGCATGGCAGTGCGAATCGCCGTACCAATGCCCCCTGACAGACCCTATTACGCCAAAAACATCCCTTTGCCTGATTTCAACATAGCCAAAGCCAAAGCCATACTTGCGCAGGCCGGATGGACCGACACAGATGGAAATGGTATTTTAGACAAGGTAATCAATGGAAAACGCCAACAACTTTCCTTCAAATTGATGGCAGCAATGTCCATTAAAACCAATGAATTATTTGCCAATAGTTTAAAAGAAACCGCTCGACAAGCAGGTATTGACCTTATACTTGCAAGCGCAGACCTGTCGGTGATGAGCGCAGATACCCGTAGTGGAAATTTCGATAGCGCTTTGCTGGGCGTCGCGCTTTTCCCGGGACAAGTGGAATATTACCAACGTTTTCACTCGAAAAGTCTGTCCCCTGCAGGCGACAACCGCGCAGGATATATCAGTGCAAAAGCAGACAGCCTGATCGAGGCCATCCGTTCGCAGCCCGACGTAGCCAAGCGAAATGATTTGTATCTTCAGGTACAGCAAGTCTTTTACGATGAAATACCTGAAATTGTGCTATTCGCACCCACACAGCGTATCATCATCTCCAAAAAATTTGAGCCTGGCTTGGAGAGTGGAAATAGACCTGGATATTACGAACATTTTGCGCGAATGAAACCAGAATAAACCATAGCAAGTTGAAAGTTAAAGGGGGTAGTTGCAAGTCAAATGTAGCAAGATACCTGTGGGTTCTAAGCTCTCCCCCTTTTAACTTGCTACTTCCATATCTAATTGCTAATTCTCTTGAATCCCTTGCTCTGCTGTGCCACTTGAACTGGCCGGTGCTTCGCTCAATGTACGCAGAGCCTCTCCTGCAAATTCTTTGTCAATTTCCGTTGCAATAAGCAGTTTTCGAGACTCACTTCGCTCGAACTCAGCTTTCACAGTTTTCTTTTTGCGCTTCATTTCATACTTGTCCAGGTTGCCGACAATGGTGTAATACAAGTTAAAACCACCATTCTTCTCGGGGAGTGGGTCTAAGTCTGAGTCATGCTTTTTGAGTCGATTGAACAAGACCTGACCAGCATTGACTTTAATTTTATAATCAATATTATTGCTGAAACTATGCTCCCCACTCAGGGTCATGTTGAGTGCATTACTTTGGAGAAACATTACAGGCAGAAAGAGCCGTTGATCTTTGATCTCCAGATAGTTTTGCATATCGGTAAACTTTATGCGCCGCAAATCATCGAGATGTATGAAAGTGGAAAAGTCCTCGAACATCTTCACATCTACTAATTCGCCGTTGGTTGCCTGCAAATCAGCTAAGGCTCGAAGGCGTTTTATATCAAATTCACCTGTACTATTCCAATACGTCCACAGCACCACTCGCCCACTTAATTTGCCGTGCATATTAGCCTCTGTGATGACTTCCTGCCCAAAGTTTTCGCATTGTGCCAGCATGGTTTGCAAATCCAGGTTTCGGGCGGTAATGCGCATTTTCAGGGAAGGATCGAGATCAAATCGAGCATTGCCATCCAACGCAAGTTCGCCTTGCATGGCTACGGTATTTCCCTTGATATTCAAAATGTTGTGGTCAAATTCAAGCCCGCCGACAAAGTTTCTCCCTTCGATCTTTCCATATTTGAACCCCTTAATTTGGGCCTCAAACTTTCCTTTAAACTTGTCCATCCTGAGGCTTCTTCCTGCATTTTTATCCATTTTCAACGAATCCAACTGGGCCTCACCTCCAGCTTGTGCCGCAGTAGTTTGCACCGTAAAGAGGTCTAAAATCTGATCTACATCAAAGTTTTGGGAACGGAGTTTGGCTCCAAATTCAAGGAGCGCCTCCGTCGAATTCAGCGAATCTGCGAACAACACGGGAAGCAAATTCTTAGCAGATCCATCCAGCGTCAAATCGCTTTTGCCGGCATGAAACACAAAACTATCCAGCTTGAATTCGTTGTCTTGTAATCGCAGGAAGCCCGTCTCTGCATTTAAGGGGATGTTGTTATATGTAATTGAAGCCTTATCAAATTGGATCTCACCTGCGGCATTCACCTGACTGATTCGATTCATACTTGTCATATCGGCATATCGGCCTTGTACCGTTAAACGATTGAGGCGCACTAATCCGTCGCCTGCCGTGATAAGTTCATTGTCGAAAAGACCGTATGCAGCATCGAGCGGCAATACACCATTGGCCGTAAAATCTACGATAGGATCCTCTAACTGATTCACTTTCAATGACATACTTAACACCTGTCCGCCAAAATCACCTTTAAAATCGGCCAATTCAAACGCTCCGCTTCCATCTGACTGAGCATTATAGCGGGCCCGAAATGATACATTGCGCAAGGGGCTTTGAAGCTTTTCTGACGTTACTTTCCCGTCGCGCAGGGCTACCTCGAAACCAATGGCGGGGGTTTCAGTTTTGCTTAACCGGCCTTTTACGGTACCGCTACACGAGTAGTTGCCAGAACTCTGGAATTCGCGAAAATATTCGTGATAAGCACCAGGCAGCAGGTTGGCAATCATTGAAATATCGCCCTCCTGACTGCTGAGTTTAAAATTCAGGTCGGTCGCATCCTGCTTTGATATGGCCATACCTTCCATGTTGAAAGTATTTCCACCAAGTGTTATTTCTACCTTCTGGAGGCCATAAATGCCGCGTTTTAGGTCGACAGCCAGCACGGCATCGTAGCTTAGTTTTTCTCCACCGAGGTAGCGGCTACTATCAGAGTCCAGGCGTACAATTTTGAGAGCTGCCTGGCTTGAGAGCTGGAATTGCTGGGCAGAAAAATTGCCATTTGCACTGGCTTGATCAATGATTATTTCTATGGCCTGCTTCGTGGGAACATTTTGGTACAAGATCGTCATATTATGAAGATCAGCCTTTTCCAGAGCCAGCCGAAGCGGGTTTTCGGCAGCGGGTTTGTTTTCGTTTTTTGCCTCCTTGAAAATATTGGTGTTCGATTTGCCCGACCGATCTACCAGGATACGAATAGCCCCGTCATGGAGATGAGCGGAGTGTATTTTCAGGTCGTTGCCAAACAGGCTGAATAAGTCAAACCGAAATGAAAGTTCTGCTGCTTTAAGTAGTTCTCTGCCAAAAGCATCTTTAAGTCGCACTTGGCGAAGGTTTATGGAAGCTGAGGGAAATCCTGACAACAACGATAGGCTGGCATCTCCCACCCTAAGTTCTGTTTTGAGGCTTTTATTGATCTCGGCTACAAGTTGCTGGCTTACCTGCTTATCAAAAAAAGCGGCTATGACCAGCAGCAAAAGCAGGAGACTGAGTGCAGAAAACAAAAGGCCTAGCAAAATCCGACGCCACCATGGGCGGCGAGGCTTAGGTATTGCTGTATTAATTTCCATCGTTTTTAGTTATTCGGTGAAAGTTGAAAGAACGGCGTAAATCGGGCAGCTTGATACTTGCAACTATTTGACTATCAATAATATTACAATCGTTTTTTGCCCAAAACAGGTTGTTCGCAAAGCAGTTGAAAAAGAGCGGGGAATATAGTGGTGGGTTCGTGCCATCAAAACAGATCCTTACCGGCCAGCTTAAACAGCCCACCCGCGATTTTATTGGCCAGTTCCAGCGCAAAAGCATACTGTTTGTATTTGCGTTTAAATTTTGGCCCTAGATCAATCAGGTTGTGGATATAGGGTTTTTGTACCGTGCGCACGCCCAATGAAATTTTATCCAGGGTGCCCAGTTTACCCTGCCAGATTTCTGATTCGTGGAGGATCATTTCCAACGAAGCACGATTCTGATCGTGGTATTTTTTCACAAACTTCACGCCTTTTACCGGATCTATAAACTTGAGGTCTTCGGTCATGAACCTGACATAGTCCTGCACGAGTCCATCCAGCTTTTGCTCCGCTGACAGCTTACTATTGGCGAGGCGACTCAGTTCTTTTTGGTGCGCGGAAAGCCAGCGGTTTTGTTTGTAGGATGCGCAGTTGGAAAGGGAAATCAACAGGCAAAGTGGAGCAGAGAATAAAAGCAGTTTTTTCATACAAAGAAATTTAACACGAAGGAACTAAGGGTCACAAAGGGAACCCAACCCGAATTCAAACTACCACCTTGAGCCTCCTAAAAGATCTCAAGTTCGGAGCCCCTTAGTGCAACTTAGTCCCTTAGTGTTTTAAAAAACACAGTATATATTTTTGCGTCGGGGTGAAATTACAAAAAAGCCCGCAGAGCACTTTTGCTTTGCGGGCTTTAAATATGGCTTAAAGGCTAAAATTTATCGGATTGGGATGGCCTCTGTTTCAATGCAATCGATTGGATAACGTAGTCAAGCGGATTAATGTGAAGAATGCGATTAAATGTACCGGAAGGATTAAAATAAAAAACTTAAATCGGTTATGTTCCCGGCACACTGATCACATTCTACACATTGACCACATCATTTAACAATTATTTTCCCGGAGGCTACCATGCTGCCATCAGCGGCAATCTGGTAGATAATTTCTCCAGCCGGGAGTTGGTTTCTGAGCAATCGGAAATTGGATTGATTAAAAGAATGATTAGAAATTAATCGGCCTTGGATATCATATAGTAGCAGGACATAAGATTTGGCATCTAAGCCTACGACCTTAAAATTAACACTTTCACTGGCGGGGTTTGGGAAAACCTCTACCTCTGCTCCTTTCACATAGACTTCTTCTGTGTCCGTGTACACTATGAAACTGTCGCACACGGTGTGATAGGTAGTATTAGAAAACGCTGGAGCGTTGAAATCAAAGTAGATGGCAGCGCTATTGAAGATGATCGTTTCGCATGGCACGTCTGGTTTCTGAGACACGCGAAATTTTACAAAACCTTCACTTGGCACACTGCCACCAGGGATAAGATTAAGGTTTGAAAGGGTGAACACTACGATGCCATCGCCCAGGATGTCAAATTGATAAGCATGACTCGAAGCGCCCGGGAACACAGTTGCCGGATCCAGTGCAGCAGAGAGGGTATCACGGATAACGACCTGCTGCACTGTGTCGGCGCTTGTGTTCTTAAATTGGATTACAAAGTCCAAATCGGTTTGTGGACTGACGTAATGAGGCACGCCAAAGCCTTTAGGATGGCCTCTTTTTAGGTAAAGTGGATTAAAATCTGAATCGTTGCTCTCTTGGCAGTCGCTTTCAATGAACGCATCTGCGTCATCTTCAGGGAACATGGTATAAAACCCGAGCGATATATCACTCGTGCTGGTATCTGTTTTGCATCCTTCCACCGCAGCAGTTGGGTAGCTGGTGCCCGGGTAGCCGGGACTTTGTTCGGCAATGATCCGGAAAGTCTTTCCAGTGGCCTCATGTGACCATACGATCTGGCTTTCACCTGCGTCCAAATCAAACTTGAAGTCTGGGCTGTTAGGAGGCGTGAGCATAATTAAGTCTTCCGCAATGACATACCCTAATGGACCTCCCATCGCCCCGGTGCCGATGTTTTCCAGAAGCATTTTGACAGAGTCATTCTCGCAAAATGCCTTGGCCGCAATAATGGCCCCATCCCAGCCTGAGTTATTGCCACAAAACGTATTTGGGCTTATCTGAGCAATTACACAGTGCGTTTGACCAGTCTGGGTATCATCACAATTTAGGAAAGCAGTCACTGTAAAGTTTCCACAATCGCCATTGTTGAGGGTTCCAATATTGAATCGATAGATATTGTCTCCCAATGGAACCGCATTGATCGAACTTCCTGTGAGTGAAAGAAAGGGATCAAGCGCTACATCTATCAGGGTATTCAGCGAGGGCACGGTGCCCGAATTACAATAGCGAATATAATAGGTATTGTCTGTACAACGACGAAGCACCGGCGTAGTTACGTCTACTTCATTACGCGCGCAATCAAACAAGGTCTTTACCGGTACATTCACATATACCGTATCATAAAAGCTAGATACGTGCAAATTCACTACAGAGTCGCAGGATTTCCAGTATGGATTCGGTGGGAAAAGGATCAGTTTGTAATTCCCGGTATCTACCTCCACTTTCAAATCACCGTTGGCGTCGGCAACCGTATAGGTCGTATCGTATGGGCTTTCAAATCTTACCGCCCAGTTACGCAGTCCCGGCTCATCCTGATCCTTTTGACAATTGGCATTGAAATCCCGGAAGATATTGGCCTGAATATAGCTGGTCAATACCGTGCAATTCTGGTCTGCTTTGATCAAATAGGCGTAAGACTCTCCAAAGCTGCCAATAAATTGCTCTGTTGATCCTGCAATAACGGCTCCTCCCCGCACAGGTAATACATCGAAACCAATATCCAAACCACCTCGTCCTACCACCGATTCACAAATAATCTCTGCGTCCTCAGTCATCTTAATTAAGACCAGATCGTCCAATACTACATTGGTTCGAAAACCCGAGACAAAAAGTTTTCCGTTGGATTCTGCCAGGCCGTAAAAATTGTTGTCCTTGAAAAGCTTTTGTAAAAGCGGATCCGTAGCTCCGTTGCCGTCAACTTTTAGGATAAAGCCTGCGCCTTCAGGAACTGCATTGGTGTATCCGGCCAAAGTCAGGGAGCCATCCGAATTGATTACCATGGCTCGAGCTTCATCATCTAAATTGTTGCCTAAGGAACCATTTATGGAATAGGAATTACTCCATATCTGAGCTCCAAATTGATTCAGCCGGATTACTAAAACATCTTTGTCGTCACTCAAAACAGGCTCAGACTCACCTGCTACTACAAAATCGCCATTTGGGATGGCCACGATTGATTGCGCTCTCCGGCGGTATTCCAGCGAACCATAAGTGTTCTGCCAGTAGACAGTACCTTCCGGATCGGTCTTCAGTACGAATAAATTTTCTTTATTGCCTGCGTAACTCTGGAAGCCAGAAAGCACCAGGCTTCCATCCTGGAGTTCCACAAGTGCTCGGGCTTCATCATCCAGACCTCCGCCAAAAGTTTTACTCCAAAGTTTATTGCCAAAGGCATCTGTTTTAAGTAGATAGATGTCTCGTTTAATTGGGCCATTTCCGTCTATATCCATATACCCTGCAATGGCATAACCGGAGTCTTGAGTCGTTACCACTGCAAAAGCTTCCGCAGTAGAAGCTGGCCCTGCAGCCATGATTTGCTTGCTCCACTGCATTTTGCCATCCGCATCTGTTTTGATCAGAAAGATCCGGCTGTTGCTGTTGTAATAGCCAGCCATGATATAGCCGCCATCTGGAGTAGCTGCGAGACTGCGGGCGGCATCCTGTCCACTACCGCCATATATACGTTCCCAGCCTTGTCCGTTTGCGTGGGCAAGTGACAGGAGTACGAGGGTGAGTATGAAGAGGTACTTTTGCATGATAGATATGAATACTGGTCGGCGGAAATTTCTTTCGATAGTACAAAGGTGAGGGGATGTGACAGGCATCTTAAAGACAAAAATTTGCATTTGTTGATTTTTTTTACGTATTTTATTTTACCTTTCGACCATATTTTAGAGATTTTTATCAACTTAATCTGCAAAAATAAAGCTAATTTTTGGTAGTTTTGTTGAACAGATAACCGGAAAATAATATGCAAAAAAGCGTTTTAAGCGAGATCATCCGCTCCTTGGAAAAAAAGGAGATCCGAGAGTTGAACAAATGGCTCCAGTCACCAGCACACAATCAACGGCAAGATATCATTAAGTTGTTCGAGTTTTTGGTAAAAAATCTGCCTAATGGCGACGAAGGGGCAGAAAAAGCAAAGGCATGGAAGGCGATCTTTCCCTCACAGCCTTATGACGACGCATACCTGAGACAGGTAATGTACTTTTTACTAAAGGCGATTGAAGAATATTTGGTATTTGTGGATATAGCCAATGATAGAGTGCGCTATCAACTTGCATTATCGAGAATTTACCGAAAAAGGAAATTGGAAAAGTCCTACAAACAAGCTCATAGGATAGGCATTGAAAGCCTTGAGAGCCAAGCTTTGAGGAATGACTTTTACCTTTTGAACACATTCTTCTTTGCCCAAGAAGAGTATGAATATAAAATGAGCGTCACTCAAAATGCTCCTGTAAACTTACAGGAAACCGCAAATGCGTTAGAAAAGTGGTTTTTGGAAGAGCGACTGAGAATCAGTAAAGATATGATTGCGCACCATCGAATTTATCAAAAAATCAATTATAACCATGGCCTTCTAGAACAGACCCTATCTTATGTTGAAGAAAATAAAATGCTTTTAGAGCCCGCTATCGCAGTTTATTACTATTCCTATATGGCATTCACTAATCCTACTGAGGAATCGTACTTCGAGCGATTGGAATTTTTAATACATAATGAAATGGAACATTTTCAGCATTCCGAAGTCCGTACACTGTACCTAGCGGCACTCAACTATTGCGTTCCTAAAATCAACCAAGGCAGGCAAGATTTTTACCGCAAGGCCTTTGAGTTATACAAAAAAGGAGTTGAGAGTCGTATTCTAATGGAAAACGGGGCATTGTCTCGGTATACGTTCCTCAACACCGTTAGTAGTGCATTAAAAACCTTGGAATTCGATTGGGCGGAACAATTTATCAGAGAATTTCAGCCTTTTTTGGAAGACAAACACCGAAATGGGACGGTTAATTTTAGCCTCTCAAGGTTATATTTTGAAAAAGGTGATTATGGGAAAGCCCAGCAGTTCCTGACTCAATTTGAATATGATGATATGCTACAGAATATAGTGGCCAAAACCATGCTCCTAAAGATTTACTATGAGCGGGACGATTTAGACGCCTTTGAATCACTCCTTGAAAGCATGCGAACTTACCTTCAGCGCAAAGAAGCACTTGACCCAAGCCGAAAAATGGCTTACAAGAATATGATTAGTGCGATGAAAAAACTACTGCACCTAAATATTTTCTCAAAGCCTCAGCGAGAAAGCTTTCGGGAGATGGTACAGAAGACAAATCCGCTCATGGAGCGAGATTGGCTTTTGGAGCAAGTAGAAAGAAAGTGAGGCCCTTAAAAGCAATTCGGTTTTCCGAGCAATACCCGGAAAACCTGATTAAACAAAGTATCAGAAGATTGAGATCACATGAGGACTTCTTCCGTAATGACATACCCAGCTTTTTCTACGCTAAAGCGGTAGGAATCACCTGTGGTCAGATTGCTCACAGCAGCAACGGTGTTAGGGGTAGAGAATTGTTGCTCTATCTGACTTGTCGTCAGGTTTAGAACCGTGACCGTGTAATCGCCTGATCCAGACCACCCACTCCAAGAGAGCCCGACAGAGCTTGAGGAGGTTTTAGTTACGGTAAGTCCTGAAACTAGAACCTGTTTAGGTTCTGCCGAGCGAGCGGCAGTGGCAAGAAATCCAATCGCTGTAAACAAGGTAGCAGCAAAAAGATACGATTTGAGTTGATTGAACATAAATAATCGGTTTAAGTATGAAAAAAATATTGTTGAAAAAACCCTTAGTAAGGGTCAAATGAGATACCAAAACTAAGTGGATTCAACTCCTTAGCAAAAAATTACTACCCCACTCGCAGAAAGGGATTGGTTTATGAAACAACTGGATCGAAAGTGATGGTCCGGCGACGCAACCACTCCCTCCACTTTGTCCTTTTTTAAGCTTAATCGAGATCCCTCTTGACGGAAAATCACTTTGCAAGCTACCCGACAAATCTTTTTTTTATAAAATATTACTTTTTTACCACATAAAATAATCAACAAAATGCGGTAGATTAAATTTGCAATAAACTTTTTTATTGCCTATTTAATGAGCTTTTTTCACCTTTTTTTATTGATTATTGGTATTAATTGCAGGTAATTGTACTTAATATTTTTCAACAAATGTACTTTTGTGTCTTTTGATTGTGCTGGAAATTATTGCATTTTTGTGTTGTCAATTAAATTAAACGGTAGGAAAGTCAAAACAAACGGCATGAGTGCCAAATTTTATTGACCACTGATTTTAAAACTTTTCATGAGATTATATACGGAAAATCCGAACGCGGCGCAAACGAGCGCCGCGTTTTTTTTTGCCCAAAAACCAAATTGACATTTCAGTCATTACCAGGTATCCTGACACTGCTTATTGAGTTGGCCTGTCGCAACGCAGGTGTAGCGTTGACAACTTTGACTGGGCTGGA
>CANJPT010000052.1 GCA_947476195.1 Lewinellaceae bacterium
GTCATTGTTCAGTGTAAAGCCTGCACAGCAAGGAAATGCCCTTGACTGGTTGTTGTTGTTGATGGTGTTGCAATACCCATCAAGGTTTTCACAGATAACGGGGCTGCCACAGTTGTTGCCCGAGGTTGGAAAACCGGGTGGTGGGCATTGGGCGAAAAGAGGACTTGAAAGGCTAAGTAGAAAAAGGGTGAGGAGCAAGTAGAGAAATCTCATAGCAGACAAAGGTTAATTCGTCGTAAAAGTTATTCCGACTCAGTAGCAATATATTTGAAATAAGCCTTCGGAATGCTACAACGCTTGAGACGAAATCGATGCGCCATAGTAAAGGTTCTGCACATAGATTTTTTGGAGGCGTAAATGTAGAAAATTATGGATTAAACAACATTATTTTTGGTTTAAAATAGCTTTGGCCTATTTGTAAAAAAAACTAAGGGCCGAATTTCTTTCCAGCGGCTACTTTCGCCCACGTTTAACTATCAATCCATTATGAAAAAACAGTTTTTTGGTTTATTTGGACATGCCTTTGCGGGCAAGAAAGCTTGGTCGTTGGGAGCGATACTATGCCTTCTATACATATTCGCATGCTCAGTGCTTAAAAATGGTTCGCAAACCGCCAACGGCAAACCGCCATTCCTATGGCAAAATGCCAATATTTACTTCCTGCTTACAGACCGTTTCCAAAATGGTGATAAAACCAACGACCTCAATTTTGACCGTACAGCGCCCACAGCGATCCTCCGGGGGTTTATGGGTGGTGACATCAAAGGGGTCACTCACAAAATTGAAGATGGATATTTTGATCGCCTGGGTATTTCAGCAATATGGTTCACGCCAGTCGTAGAGCAGATCCACGCCGCCGTAAATGAAGGAACCGGAAATACCTATGGATATCATGGGTACTGGGCCAAAGACTGGACCTCCCTCGATCCCAATTTTGGAACACAAAAAGACCTTGAACAACTCGTCGAAACAGCCCACAGCCACGGCATTCGTATCGTACTTGATGGGGTAATCAACCACACCGGGCCAGCCACTATTCAAGATCCGTTTTGGACGAATTGGGCCCGAACTGGCCCAAATTGTACGTATAAAAGTTACGAAACAACTACCGCCTGTTCGCTGGTAGACAACCTGCCGGATATTTTAACCGAAAGTAACGCTGCAGTAGACTTACCTCCGTTTTTAATCGAAAAATGGCGCAAAGAAGGCCGTCTCGAAAAAGAAACCGCAGAACTTGATGCGTTTTTTAAACGCACAGGTTATCCACGTGCGCCTCGTTTTTATATCATTAAGTGGCTGACAGACTATATCCGAAAATACGGTGTGGATGGCTATCGCTGTGATACAGCCAAGCACATCGAAGAAAGTGTATGGGGAGTATTCAGAAAAGAAGCCGATCTGGCGTTTCATGACTGGAAAAAAGCGAACCCAACCAAAGTTTTGGATAATAACAGCTTTTACCTCGTAGGTGAGGTGTATAATTACGGAATCTCTGGGGGTAAATTCTATGATTACGGGGACAAAAAAGTAGACTTTTTTGCCAATGGCTTTGATGCACTGATCAATTTTGACCTGAAAAGTGACGCACAAAAAACCTCTTATGAGACCATTTTCTCTAAGTATGATAACTTGCTAAGAACCGAACTAAAAGGGAAAAGTGTACTGAACTATTTAAGCTCCCACGATGATGGTAGCCCGTACGATAAATCCAGGCAAAAGCCGATCGAAGCTGGTACCAAACTCCTGCTCTGCCCCGGTACATCACAGGTTTATTACGGAGACGAGACATTCCGTTCACTCGAAATTCAGGGTACTCAAGGCGATGCTACCCTTCGCTCTTTTATGAACTGGAATGAACTGATTACAAATGCCGAACGCAATGGGTTTAAAACACAGGAAGTGCTGGCACACTGGCAGAAATTAGGCCGTTTTCGCCTTGAACATCCTGCCGTGGGTGCTGGAACACATATGATGCTCACAACGGAGCCATATACTTTCAAAAGGGTCTACCATTCTGGAAAATATTCCGATTCCGTGGTTGTAGGGTTAGACCTGCCCAAAGGCAAAAAAACGCTTGATGTAGGAAGCGTTTTTGCTGACGGTACGGTGGTTACGGACTATTATTCCGGGCAAAAACTAAGGGTTAGTGGTGGGAAAGTAATGGTGGATTCGGGGTGGGGGATTGTGCTGCTGGGACGATAAGGCTCAATAAAATGTCCAATGTCCAACAAGGAATTTCCAATGTCCAAATAGGCTTCGGACCTGGCTACTCACGTTGACTTTATGGTATTAGGCAACAACTAATCCCAAGAGCAGCGCCTCCCTGGACATTGGAAATTCCTTGTTGGATATTGGACATTTATTAAAATAAATTGCTCATCTCGGTCAATTTCGATTGGCGCTGAAATCGCAACGATTTATGGAAATCACCCTTGTTTTCTATCCAAGCTCCCGCGCCGAATGGCGTGCCTGGCTGGAAGCCAATCACCAAATTGAACGAGAGGTCTGGGTTCGAACTTTCAACAAAGCCTCTGGTAAACCTTCCGTTCATTACAACGACCTGGTCGAAGAATGCCTTTGTTTTGGCTGGATCGATGGTGCTGTGAAAAAATATGACATGGAAAGTAAGGTTCAACGCATTACCCCACGGCGAAAAAAAAGTTTTCTCTCAGAACTGAACCGTCAGCGTATCTGGAAACTTCAGGCCAATGGACGTATGATGCCTGCTGGAATTGAACCCGTCAAGGATCAGATCGGCTTGCCCGAAGATGTGCAGGAAATTCCTGATTGGGTAGAGGAGCAGCTTCGTGCTGATCCAGGCGTCTGGTCTGTTTTTCATTCCTTTCCGCCGCCTTACAAACGCCTGAAAATTGGTTGGATATCCGAAATAAAAGGCCTTAGCCGCCGCGCAGAAGCGCAAAAACGGCTCGATTACCTGATCAAAATGACCCGACAGGGGAAGATGTATGGAACAAGGCCAATTTGAATGTCCAATATCCAACAAGGAATGTCCAATGTCCAAATAGGCTTCGCGCCTGGCAACTCACATTGACTTTATAGCATTAGGTAACAACTGATCCCAAGAGCAGCGCATCCTTGGACATTGGACATTCCTTGTTGGATATTGGACATTTTATCCAACCGGTTTCACCCGCCCGGCAAGCCAAACGCTCACCAGAATCAGTGTAATAGAAAAATAGCCCACCCAGTTGTAATGCAGCAAATGGCCATCGGGACTTTTCGAAACGATGACACCGCTGAGCATGGCCGCAAATCCCGTTGCAAGTTGTTGCATGGAACCATTGATGCTCATAAACCCGCCGCGTTGTTGTGGATGAACGACACTCGAAATAAGCGCTTGTGTAGGGATCATCCTTCCGTTAACCACAATAAAAAATAAGCCTGAAATGGTCAGGACTGCCCACAATGGCATAGGCCAGAGATTGGTTATGAGCCAGACCGGCAGGAGTGAAAATAGCGCGAAAAACACAAATACAGGATATTTTCCAAGTCTATCTGCTAACTTTCCAACCAAGGGTGCACTGAAAATCGTGAGTACGCCCCCCACAAGATAGATGAGAAAAATATTGTCCTGACTATAGCCAACATTGCCCACCAACGAAGGCGCAATGAATGGAATAATAGCAAAATGTCCCATCATCAGCACGATAGAGAGCGAGAGGGCGCGCATCTGATTAGGTGTTTGGAATATGTCGGTGAGTACCTGAAAAGGTTTGTGGGAGGGCAGTTTCTCCCGGATGTGATTATCCATCGGCGGCAAGCCAAATGCTACAAGTACCAGCACCGCAATTCCTGCAAAGCCAATCGCCAAAAATGGCATGTGCCAGCTGTATTTCGCAGCCAGCCATAAGCCGGTGGGAACCCCTGCCACTGAAGCTGCGGAAAAGGCGGTCATGAGCACGCCCATTGCAGAGGCCCGACGGTAATAATCAAAAGTATCGGCCACAATAGCCATTACCTGTGCCCCGATCATACCGCCAAATAAACCAGCCAATATGCGTGCGGCTACCAACAGCTCATAATTCGGTGCAAAAGCACAGGAAAAGGTTCCCATTAAGAAGCCCACGTAGGCAAATACCAATACCTTTTTGCGGTCAAACTGGTCTACAAAAAAAGCAGCAGCAAAACTCGAAACTCCGGCAGTGATCCCGTAAGCTGAAACAGCCAGGCTAAATTGTTGCGCATTGATATGCAAGAGGTCCATCAACTGAGGTCCCAGCGGCATCATGATCATAAAGTCCATGATGTGGGTGAAGTTGACGGCAGCAAGGGCTAAGAGTAGCAGGCGTTCTTTAGAAGTCATAGATGGCTTAAACAGCACGCTTGGGCGAGGGTTTAAGTTATTTTTTAAAACAGGTTATTATTTTACAAGGATTAGCTTTCGATTTCTGTCAAAATGGATGTAAAGGCCTATTCGGAATTTGACGCCACGTAGCCAAGCCTCCGAACGTAGTTTAAACGCCGCTAATCAGGACACTTGATAAGCAAATTTTTGGAGTTGGATTAAATCCTCCAATTACGCCTCCTCAGTCATTCCGAGCGTTCCATCCAGTAACCGAACCTGGAACGACATCAGAATATTCTGCCGCCGTTCCAGTATTGTTATTTCGTAGGGCAAGATCTGAATTGGGTCATTGCTTGTAGGTATACGCCCAAAACGATTAAGTACAAGTCCATTGAGGGTGTTGTATTGCTTGTTTTCGAGGAATGGGAAAGGGAGGAAATGGTTCACATCATGTAAGGGGGAAATACCGGATACATTAAAGGTGCCATCCTCATTTTTAGTAACCGGAGATACCTCGTCGTCGTGTTCGTCTTGAATTTCACCCACCAATTCTTCTAAGATATCTTCCAGGGCGATTAGTCCCTCTGTACCCCCATATTCATCGATGACCATACCGATGTGTATTTTTTTACTTTGAAAATCCTTTAAAACCCGGTTTAGTTTTACAGAGTTGTACACATAATGTACTGGTCGCATGAGTGCTTTAAGGTTCCAGTCATCCCCTTTGGTATTGGCCTTGAAAATGTCTTTGGCGAACACAATGCCCATCAGGTTGTCAATATCATTATCGTACACAGGTATACGGGAATAGCCGTTTTCAAGCACGGCAATGAGGATCTCATCTCGGCTGCTGTCGATTTCAAGTGCAAAGATGCTTTTGCGGGGCACCATGACCTGTTGCGCAGTCAGTTCAGAAAAATCAAAGGCATTTTGGATAATCTGGAAATTATCTTCTTTAATGGCTCCGCTGGCTTTGCTTTGGCGCATGAGTAAGCGCAGTTCATCGGCACTGTGTGCTTCGTGTTCATCCGCTGGTTCTAAGCCGACTATTTTTAAAATCCGGTTGGCAAGTCCATTAAGTACCCAGATAATAGGCCGAAAAACAAGAAAAAACGCCTGCATAGGTAACGAAACGAATAAGGTGGTCTCCTCCGGTTTTCGGATGGCAATGGATTTAGGTGCCAATTCTCCAAATACGATATGTAAAACAGTGATGGTCGCAAAGGCAACAGGCAAGGCGATTTTGTGCGTCATTTCATCCGACACGTCCATTCCAAGCCCATGGAAACTTGCGACCAGGATCTTCGAAACGACTGGTTCGCCAATCCAACCCAGACCCAGACTGGCCAGCGTAATGCCAAGTTGCGTAGCGGAGAGGTAAGCATCGAGGTGGTCAAGAATACTTTTAGCCACTTTTGCTGCATGATTTCCCGCTTTTGTGCGCAATTCAATCTGGGAATAGCGCACCTTGACGATGGCAAATTCCGCAGCGACAAAAAAACCGTTGAGGAAAACCAGGAAAAAGGTGAGCAGTATATCAAAGGCCATAAGTGAAGGGTTTTGGTTGAAATCAGTTGCAAAAGACAGGTTTTTTTTGATCAAAGCTTGTCTTTTCTTGGGGTATAGTGCCGCGTCCAGCCATTAAAACGTAAATAGGTCGGCCAAATTTTTCCTTGCGCTGCGTTGCTCGTCGGTTAAAATGTCCCGCATTGCGCCCTCCTCCGGACTTGATAACCCAAAAATTTGTCTCCTCAATTCATGTGTTGATGCATGCATACGGCATTAGTTTGGAATCCTTATTCCGTCGTAAACTTTATTGCATCATAGTTGCCGGAGACAATTCCGATTAGTCCATAGGTTGTTTCCCCTTTTTTTAGGGTTCTTCCCAATAAATAATGCTCTTTTAAATCCTTTTTGTACTGCTTGTTGGAAGAGCTGGCAACGATCACGTTTCTCCCTGCTAATCCTGGGCCGGCAAAGAGACCAATTGGGATCGATTCTGACGAATAGGGTCCAGTTTGTTTTGAAGTATTGATGGTTAACTGCAATGGAGTCAAGGCTAAATACAAAAAGTATGCCCCGGCAATCTGTTTGGTTTCTTGATAAATCTCATCGCGTTCTAACAACTTTATTAGGCTCCCGTTTTCGTAAGCGAGTTTTAAGTGTTGTCCAAATACAAGGTCTTTGTCACTTAAATTTGTCAACTTTAGTGCAACCAGCCGCACATCATGTTTTCGTTCCTTTTTCTTATATTTATTGGTTAAAAGCTCATATTTATATTCTAAAAGAATCTCGTTGGAGGCGCTTTTGGAATTAAAAGACACTATTTTTGGGTTAATGGTCTGGTAGCCGGATGCGCAACCGATGAGAAATAAAACTAAAAAAGTAAAGAGGAAAAGTGGGGCGTTTTGCTTCATAGGTGCAAAGGATTGTTTTTAGAATTCTGGTAGAATGCTTACTGGTGATAGGCATTGTTGTGCAAAAGTGGTTTTCCACATTTCGGGCAATTGCCTTCAGCGCCAGTCCCCCCAGTACAGCCCTTGGAGCAAATGAAATGCCATACGCCTGCCGCATTCTGAGGAGGTTCTGCCTGGTTTGCACTGACTGAGACTCCTTGCTTTTGGCCAGGAGTGCCAGCCTGATCTGGCGTTATGGATGGAGCCTCTGAGCTGTGGTAGATTTGGTTGTGGGTTAGCGTGGTGCCACAGGTTGTACAAGCGGTGGCAGATCCGGAACCTCCTGCACAGCCCTTTGGGCAAGTGTAATGCCATATTCCAGCGGCATTTTGAGGTGGTTCCGGAGCAGTTGGTTTGCTGGCAGGTGCAGGAGTATTGTCTTTTGTCAAGGCCTCTTCGCTCATAAGGGTAACATCTTTTGAGGTGTCGCCGTCATTTTTACAAGCAGAAAAGAGGGCTATGGCACTGATTGCCAGGATGGAAAGCAAGGATGGTAGTTTCATAAAAGGTATATTGTTTTAGTTTTTGCGCAAAATTATTGACTTTTACCAAAAGTACCCTTGTAGAATCATTATCTTTCGCACTTAACAATAAGGACAAAGATACATGAATGGTATGTACGGCTTCCCGTTCCCGAAATTGAATGGTCCAATCAGGCTATTCCACTTTTTCATACTTTGCTTTTTCTTCCTTCCTGTCGCTTCATTTGCACAGGCTTTTTCTTCAAAAGAGATTGCCCGCTGGGAAAAACAAGCTGCCCAGGTAAGTATTCTACGGGATAACTGGGGTATTCCGCACATCTACGGCAAAACGGATGCCGATGCGGTTTTCGGATTGCTTTATGCGCAATGTGAGGATGATTTCAAGCGCATTGAGATGAATTATATTGAAAAACTGGGTCGAATGGCAGAGGTAAAAGGGGAGTCGTCTTTGTACGACGATCTACTGATCCGGCTGATCATCGATGCACAAGAGGCGAAATCGGACTTTAGTAAATCGCCTCGCTGGCTGAAAAAACTCCTGAACGCTCAGGCTGATGCCCTGAATTATTATTTATACAAACACCCGGAGGTTAAACCTGCTTTGCTCACTCGTTTTGAGCCCTGGTTCAACCTGCTCTGGACGGACGGCAGTATTGGCGCGATCAATACCGACATCCTTACGCCAGATGATTTGAAGGAATTATATGGTGGGGAAGCTATAGGAAGTAATGATAGTCATCGGGTATTTGAAAAAACACCCCTAAGGAAGGCATCCGGCGAGCCCGATCCAACCGGCTCCAATGGTTTCGCTTTTGGCCCGTCGATCACGGCTTCCGGCAATGCGATCTTGTATATCAATCCCCATGTCACCTTCTATTTTCGTCCGGAAGTGCACCTGGTGAGTGAACAGGGCCTGAATACTTACGGTGCAGTGACTTGGGGACAATTCTTTGTATATCAGGGGTTTAATGAGCATTGTGGCTGGATGCATACCTCCAGCTACGCAGATATTTCAGATACGTATATTGAAAAACTCAGTAAGGTGGAGGACCGATGGTTCTATGAATACGACGGCCAATTGAAACCAGTACGGACAAAAACGATTTCCCTGTGTTACCTCAAAGGTGGCCGGTTGGAAGAAAAATTCATCGAAGCCATGTATACGCATCATGGCCCTATCATGGCCAAACGTGACGGACAATGGATGAGCATGAAAGCCATGAATCGCTCCTTGACCAGTCTGAAGCAAAGTTGGTTGCGTACCAAAGCAAGCAGTTTTGCAGAATTTCAAAAGATCATGGAGCTGCGCGGAAACACCTCAAACAATACCGTTTATGCAGATGCAGCGGGTAACATCGCCTATTGGCATGGCAACTTTATGCCCATCCGGGATACAAAGTTTGACTGGTCAAAGCCGGTAGATGGAAGTACTTCAGCGACCGAATGGAAAGGTTTGCACCCGGTAGCTGAAACCGTTCATCTCATCAATCCACCCAACGGCTGGATTCAAAACTGCAATTCCACGCCATTTACGGCTGCAGGGGTCAATAGTCCCAAACGAGCGGATTATCCACCCTACATGGCACCGGACGGAGAAAATTACCGGGGGCTCAATGCGGTGAGGGTACTGGCTAGCGAGAAAAAGTATACCATCGACAAAGCTATTTCTGCCGGATATGATACCAGGCTTACGGCATTTGAGACCCTGGTGCCGGCTTTGGTAAAAGCGTTTGAACTAAATGTTCATCCAGGAGATTCCCTTTTTGATGCATTCAAAAACCCTATCCAAGTGCTCAAAAAATGGGATTTTCACGCGGGGGAAAGCTCCGTGCCAACCACCTTAGCGGTTGAATGGGGCGAGCGTCTTTTGCCTTCAATTCAGCAGGTTTACAATATTTTGCTCGATGAAGAAGCCGATCAGGTGCAGAAAACGAAACAATTTATAGCCACAGCCGAACCAGATGTTTTACTGCTGCCTTTTCTGGAGACCCTTCGGGATCTGGAAAAACGTTTCGGAACCTGGCAGGTAGCCTGGGGCGAGATCAACCGGTACCAGCGGATTTCTGAAGAAATAGAACAGCCTTTTGATGATAGCAAAACAAGCTATCCTGTCGGTTTTGCTTCGTCCACCTGGGGCATGCTGCCATCCTATAATGCCAGATATTTTCCTGGAACACTAAAAAGGTATGGGGTAAACGGCAATAGTTTTGTCTGTGTAGTAGCATTTGGCAAACACTTAAGTGCCAAATCCTTGCTTGCCGGTGGACAAAGCGGCCATCAGTTGTCCCCGCATTTCACAGATCAATTGGAGTCTTATACCAAGGGGCGGTTTAAGGAAGTGCTATTCTATGAAGCAGATGTATTGAAACATGTAGCGCGCAGGTATCATCCGGGGGAGTGAAAATATTTTTGCTTGAATCAAAATTGGCTCTGCTAAGGTTTTGGGGCGATAGAAGCGCAACTGATTTGACACATGGCAAGCGAATTATTGCCTTGGTATAAGGAATAATGGCGTTGACCTATACAATCCAAAAAGAAGATTAAATCTGGCTTGGATTTACAGGATATTAGAAGTACCTTTGCCCGCCTTTTTTAAAAAGGTTATTCTTTTCATCTAAATTTTAGATTTACTACAATGTTCGCAATTGTTTCCATCGCCGGTCAACAATTTAAAGTTGAGGAAGGTCAGCAGATCTTCGTCCACCGGCTGGCAGCCAACGACGGCGACGCTGTGAGTTTCGATACCGTTCATCTTATTGATAACGACGGTAAAGTAACCATAGGCGTGCCCAACATCAAAGGTGCTAATGTTAGCGCCACCGTCCTCGGTCATCTGAAGGGCGATAAAGTGATCGTTTTCAAAAAGAAGCGCCGTAAGGGCTACCGCAAGAAAAACGGTCACCGCCAACAATTTTCTAAAATCAAAATCGAATCTATCAAGGGATAATTAGTAAGAAGTTGCAAGTTTAGCGTTGAAAGTTTATACTAGATACTTTGCACTTGAAACTACCTACTTATTCCTCATTCATTCATTGCAAATTCACTCATTGAAAAATGGCACACAAAAAAGGTGCGGGTAGTTCCGATAACGGCCGCGACAGTAAAAGTAAACGCCTTGGCGTAAAATTATTTGGCGGCCAACGCGCGGTGGCCGGCAATATTATCATTCGTCAGCGCGGCACAGAATTTCACGCTGGTGACAACGTGTACATGGGCCGTGACCATACATTACATGCAGCCATTGATGGTGTTGTAGTGTTCAAGCGCAGTTTCAAGGATCGTCGTTTTGTAAGTATCATTCCGATGCAAGACGTACCTGCAATACCTTTGAAACCAGCAAAAAAGGTAGCCAGTCCCAAAGTTGAAACGGTGGCAGCTCCTTCCCCCAAATCTGCTCCTGCTACAAATGCCGCTGTTGAAGCCGTATCTGTTGCAGAAGAAGTGGAGGTAACAATGCCAGAACTTGCTCCTGCTGAAAAGAAGGCTGCGGCTCCTAAAAAAGAAAAAGGTCCTAAGCTTGACGACCTGAAAATCATCGAAGGTGTTGGCCCAAAAATCGAGACTTTGCTGAAAGAAGGCGGTGTCTCTACCTGGGCTGAACTGGCTGCTGCTTCTGAAGATCGCCTCAAAGAGATCCTCAATGCTGCTGGTCCCCGGTACCAGATCCACGATCCAAGTACCTGGCCCGCACAGGCTAAATTTGCTGTCGAAGGCAAGTGGGAGGAACTGAAAGAGTATCAGGACATGCTCACCGGTGGGCGTGACAAATCAGAATAATTACAATATTGAAAATGCCGCTTGCAAAAGCGGCATTTTCTATTTTATGGTTATCTGTCGCATAGCCTTTTCAAAGGCTTCAATAAATCCCAAAAGCTATGTCGAGTAAATGGCAGATAATACCTTGCTTTTTGCTCAAGGCATAGGACTTAGCAGTTTTTGTTTTCAAAGCTTAATTTTTGAGTTATTTCCCCGGCTGTAATTAGTTGGGGTTTTTTGTTTTACCCAGAAACAGACTTTCAGGGTACCTGTATCATGCTCTATTTTTTTCTCGTTTTTGTAGGTGGCGGTCTTGGTAGCGTTGCCAGATGGGGTCTTAGTCTGACTCTTCAACCCCTGTTGCCGCGCTTCCCCTGGGCCACGCTTACCGCCAATGCCCTGGCCTGTTTTGTTATGGGTACCTTACTTGGATATCAACTCAGCATGGGTGTTGTTGAACAGCGCAGACTTTTTCTTGCTGTTGGGTTTTGTGGCGGATTTAGCACGTTCTCGACCTTCACGGCAGAATCCCTTTTACTATGGCAAAATGGCCAGCAAACTTTGGCAGCCCTCAATGTCCTGGTAAGTTTGGTGCTCTGTTTTGCGTGCCTACTTTTGGGGCTTAAAATTTTTGGATAGTTTATGGATTGCTTAAGTCATTTGGATCGTGGAGTTATTAGCCATTGACCTAAATAAATTGCCCCTAATATCCAATTGACACAAAATACATCAACAGGGGTATTTCACTTGCCGGGATCTCTGACCTCATCCAAAGCCGTCGTTCTGTTTTCTCCAGATTTCACTTGCCCGGAAGGCCGATCGACAAGGGCTTATTCTCCCTGGTCTGGTATGAGATGCCAGCAGACATTCAGGGCAAACGAGGTGATGTAGCAGAGAAGACGGTGTGGTGGTAAAAGGTCAATTAGCAATCAACTTTGTTCTTCCCGGTAAGAGATCCCCCAAAGTCCAACGGTGGTGAATAGTCCATTGATCAGGATAGTTAGGAAGCCCACATTGAAACCAGCCCATTTTTGACAGAAAAATTCAAAAATAAAGGCCAAAACAGGCGCTGCAAGACAGACATGTAACGCGTATCGGTCGCGGATCTTCAAATCAGTGAAAAGGCCAAACATGAAAAGGCCAAGCAAAGGCCCATAGGTATAGCCTGCTATTTTGAAGATGAGTGAAATGACGGATGAGTCGCTAACTGCATTTAGGATCAAAATAATGACTACGAACAACCCTGAAAAACTGAGGTGCACAAGGGTGCGTACTTTGCGCTGTTTAACTTCGATGGCTTGTTCGTGTGCGAGGCGTTCTGATTCGTAAGCAAAGGTTTGTACATCGGTATCCTTCCCTTTTTCAAAGTTTAAAAAGTCAATACAAAAACTTGTAGTGAGCGCAGTGAGTGCCGAATCGCTGCTGGCATAGGTGCTTCCAATGAGTCCAAGTATAAAGAAAATGCCAGCCACAGCATCCAAGTGATCAAATGCGATCTTTGGATAAAGCTGATCGGCACGGGCAGGAATTTCGAGGCCAATACTGCCAGCATAGAGGTAAAGCAAGGCTCCCAGTATCAGAAAAAGGAAATTGATGACCACGAGATAGAAGCTGAAAACAAGCATGTTTTTCTGCGCTTCCCGGATGTTTTTACAGGCAAGGTTTTTCTGCATCAGATCCTGATCAAGCCCGGTCATAGCGATGGCAACTAATGCGCCGCTCACAAACTGCTTGACAAAGTGGTTTGGATCAGAAAGGAAATTGTCGAAGAAAAATACTTGTCCGTACTTGCTGCCCATCACATTGGTGACAATATCCCAACTAACCAGATTCAACGATTTCCCAACGGTCCAAACCGTAAATACCAGGGCCGCCAGGAAAAACGTGGTCATGATTGAGTCTGTCCAAATGATGGTTTTTAACCCGCCTTTGAACGTATATCCATAAATTAAGGCCAACATTAGGGTTACGGTGGCAAAGAACGGCACACCCAAAGGCCCAAATACAAACATCTGCAACACGCTGGCTGCCAGGAACATCCGCGCTGCCGATCCCAAAGTGCGTGAAAGTAAAAAGAATCCCGCGCCTGTTTTGTACGACCACCATCCAAACCGTTGCTCCAGATATCCATAAATGCTGGTAAGGTTCAGGCGGTAATACAGGGGCATCAAAACAGTGGCAATGAACAGGTAGCCAACCAGATAACCCATCACTACCTGCATGTACGAGAAGGCCATGTTTACCCCCGTACCACCTACCGCACCAGGAATGCTGATGAAGGTGACCCCGCTGATGCTTGTGCCAATCATGGCATAGGCGACCACATACCAAGGTACCTTTCGGTTGGCGAGAAAAAAACCTTCGTTGCTGTTGTTACGTCCAGTGAACCAAGCCACTCCTACGAGCATGAGGAAGTAGAATAGAAGGACGATTAAGACGAAGGTAGGTGTAAGGTGATCCATTTCTGTTGTAGTCCTTGTTGCTATGCAGTTGGTAATAGCCGATATTAAACAATATTCCTTGGTCGCGCACTGAAAAAAGTGCCTGTGGTTACCGCTTAATGGCCCTGTACCTACAGACAAAGATTGGCAAAAGTAGGCATTTAAACCTTACAAATCAAGCTGAAAGCTCAACACTGGAACAAGCCCACTCTGCTCCCTATAAACCCAGACATTGGGGTCTGGGTCATAGGTCCGGCTGAGCGGGCCAATGTTTTTCCGGCCAATGATATTCTGAATATCCAGTGCTAAGGTCCAGGCCGTTTTGGGGTTATTTTTACGGTAAGCTATTCGCAGATCTGGACGGAAATAGGGGTCTACTTGCTCCGTAAATGCATTGAATTCATCTAAAAGAGGTTCCTGGCTATATCGGTTTACAGATTGACCTGGTAGCAAGGGCGTGAGTCTTTGGCCACCATTGTAAAGTACCTTAGGTACGTCCTTTATTTTTTGGAAATAGACATCTGCATGCAAACACAAGGATTTTCCAGCGAGAAGATCCCAGCCTGCCACGTAGTGCTGTGCACGGATAAGATCAACATCGAGATTCACTTTATGACCTTTTATCTGGGTAAAATAATTGCCGAAGGGTAACACCCGTCCATGGATGCCCCAGGCAAGTCTAAAGGATTGTTTTTCAGAGAGCTGGTACTTGACTGCCAAACGGGGCTCGATACTGCTACTTTGATTTAAGGTAAAATAGAGTACGTGTAACCCTGCGTTAATGGTCCATTTGTCAGTAGGCCGTAAGCGTAAGTATGCATAGGGTTGTAACTGTGCTGTCGTGCCTTCGGCATTTAGACCGATAAAGTCTTCAAGTGTATTTCGATAGAATTAATATGGCATCAGGTTGACGAAAACGCCTATTATAAGGGATAACTGACGATTGCATACGAGTCAATTCGGTTACGATTAAATTGGTAGAGGGTCAGTTTACCATTGATCTGAAATTTTTCTTTTGTTGCACTTTTGATTAAATCAACGAGCGCACCACCCGCTGCAAATATACCCGTACAACAAAGTCCGAGCATAAAGTCACTGGGGATTTCAAATTCAGTACTTATGATAATACTTGCGCCTTTGGCGGCACAGGTACTTATACTATGCCTATCTATGTTTACCAAAAGGTACATTCAGCCCAAGCCACGGAAGTGCGAAAAAGAAGTCTTCTCCTGATATCAGCGGGGCAAACAGTCCAAAGTCAACGGCAATATTTTTTCCGCCATAGCGACCGCCAACGGAAATTATCCCGGATCTTTCACCCTCTATGGAGAACAGGTAGTTTTCTGTTAGGAAGGAGAATTTTTTAGTGGCCCGAAGCATACCGCTGAGTGTAAGGGTTGGGGATTTTGCCCAATCCCCGCCAGCAAAGCCGTAACCAAGCCCCAACGTCATATTTCGGTCCCGTGGTCCTAACGTAAGTACCCCATAGGTGACCCCTGCACCGCCTTCATTTTCTAAACCCAGGCCTACTGCATTGATATACATTACACCAACGCCAAGGTTTACAAGGTCCTTTTGGAGCGGTAAAGAAAATTTTGGCGTTACCCAGAAGGGGAATCCGGACGCTCCAAACAAAAAAGTTGGGATCATGCCAACACCAATAGAAAAATTGTCGGTAAATCCATAAGTCACTTGATTGAGTAAGACCCAGGTGTTTTGATAATACCCTTCTCCGCGCCGGAGTCCATAACCATTGGGAGACCAGAAATGCCGCGTATTGTGCGGGCTGTTGTACCAATAGTCACCGTTGACTATTTGTTCTTTCTTGACAGGCTCAAAGACCTTAATCTGGTATTTTGGAATGCCGATTTCTCCGAGCGATTTGGTGCGAATAACAACTTTATCACTATTCTGACTGATAATCGGCCCAAAATAATCATTGCCATCTATGATTTGGATGTGCCATAACTGGGTAGTATCTGAAGCTGAAGGCAGGACTACCTCGCTCGTCTCTTTTTTGGCTCCCTGAAAGGTTCGGATTTCTTTGACAAAGGATTTGTTGAGGGTGCGTTCATTGCCGCCTGTATCACCACATTTATGATAAAAGATTTTCAGGTCGGTTGTTTTTGCGATATTCGCTAAGATGGTCTTGTCATTTTTCAACACGATCGTGTCGCATAGGCTAGGTTTTTGTGCAAAAAGCATGGTTTGTAGCACGCAAATAGCGAGCATTATAAAAAATCTTTTCATGGTAAAATTGGTTTGGTTAGAATTAAATTTTTTTAGCATCTATTGCTCGCCCAGTTATTAACACATAAATTTGGTCAAAATATTTATATTTTAATGGCTGTGCGCTGCAATAGCCCAAATTTAAGTATGTCTCCTGCAAAGAACGCATTCAGCCAGCAAATTTTGCTTAATAAATTAACCTCGTTTCAAGAAATCACAAGCTAAATAGTTCGCAACCAGGAAAACAAGGCATAAATGTCCCGATATTCCAGTGTTCCACTCATGGATTTATCCACCAAAATCCCGAACAAGCACAAATGGTTGTTCAGTCCTTGGGACAACTGTTTAAATCCCTCAGAAGGCGGGCAAGAAAGAAATCTAATTTAAGCGCAAGTTCGGGAATTGAATTTTGGACTGCAACCGGCAAAATTCATTTCATTCAGCGTTATGACTTTCGCTGCCCGCATACGAGTGAAAATCAGGCCTTGCCTAAAACAAAATTTACGCGCTTTGGGCTCGAAACCAATTTGAGAACAAGCTATAAAGCAACATGGGTGAAACAGGATGGCGTGGCTAAAATTCCACCCAGACCCCAAATCTAACGCCTAAATTAACCGCCCCCGGATGTTCAAGATAGGTGAACCGGCGGATCAGATCTATCCTCAGAATTTTAAAAATATTAGTGATGCCCACGCTGGCTTCTATATAGGGCTTTTTTTCCAAGGTATAAGTAATCGGTGTTCCATCCGTGTAAGTAGGGAATTTGAGCAAATTGGATGATTCCGTTGGGCGGTTTTGTGCAGATACATGGCCATAAAGCACTTTCAAGGAGCAGGCTTCGCGCCATTTGAGTTTGCGGAAAAAGGGGACTTTATTGAAGAAAAAGCCATTGAAATAATGTTCTACCATGACCGTTGCGTACCGATCACTGATGAATTCCATAAAATTCATCATGTTATACGAAAACTGTTGCGTGATGTAACTTTGGTTGCCTCGGTGGATGGTTAATAGAGGGAAAGGTACTTTGCCAAAAAGCCCTCCTGCTTCAACATAGAATTTATTGTATCCCAAGGGAGGAGTATTGGTATATTTGTACAAACTTGCTACCAATTCATGGTAATTATATTGGCCACCTGCAAGGCCTTCAAAGCCCTTTGAATAGCGCAGCGCGGCGGTGTAATTGAAATCCACAATGGCGCGGGTGGCACCACCCTGATAAAACGTTTCGCCAGGAGAATATCGGAATTGTACAAACGCAGAAGTCGCAATTACAGGATCCTGAATCGCAGGGGCGTTGTCAGCGGGTTCAAAAAGGAGTGCACCTGCCGGCCGGAATTGGCGGTTTTCGCCCCCGAGAATGAAAGAAAAGTGATTCTTAAACTCTCGCTCATACTGCGCATTAAAACGATTGTAGTAAAAAAACTTATCGTTCGAGCCACGTACTACTGAAGTAGCAATGCTGGCATTTTGGGTTGCCTGAAAGTTTTGGGCAGGAAGCAACATGTCATTCAGATAATTGACACGAAGTACTTGGTTGGGGAATTTGTTGAATTGCGTGCCGTTCAAGCCATATACGCCACCAATACTGTATTTCCAGTGTTCGTCCTTAATGCCATAAGCCAGCCAGCTTTCAATACGCCATCTTTTGTTCATTTTTGGGCCGGTTCGACCACCAAATCCAACGCGACTCCCTTCTACCCCATTGAAAGAATAAAAGCTGGGGATGGGTCCAATCTGAAATTTGCCCAATTCTAAATGCGCTCCTAAGAGGGCGTAGCCAATTTTAGCCCCCACTTTGTAAAATCTTGTCTGCCGTAGGCTATCCAGATTCTTGTAGGTGGCGGCCTCTGCTGCATTGAGAGGGGCAGGACGGGCCGTATCCCAATAGCTGTCCGCAACTACGGCTGCAGCTACCGGTAAAGTCACGATTTCCGACGTAGTACCTGTCAGAACAGTATCTGGCAGCATCGGATTTATTTGAGTATTTCGGTGCGTTACCAGGCGTTGTGCTACCATGCCAACCCCATTTTTATTGATACCAAAGTGCATTCGAAAATCTTCCTTGGAGATAACCCATTTTCCGGAAGGAAGGAGCTGAAAGTCCTGCTCTACCACCAATTCTTTAACCCAGTTTAGGTTAATAGTTGGATTTATTGAAAAATTGATCCGGGTAACGGCGTAAGTACTGTCCAGCGCGATGTAGAGATCGCCCTGTAACAACATATCCAGTTTGTTCTTTGGATAGAATTCGAGCCGAATGACTTTTCTACCTTCCTCTACAATGGTATCAGCAGCATAATACCGGTAAAAAAGAGGTGCGTTTTTGGAGATTGGACTCATGAACTGGTCCGAAAGCATTTCTACATAATTATCGTAGATATCCACTTCCTGATAAAGGTATTGCAATGATCTGTCAAATCCCTCATCGTCTATCATTTCACCAAAACGTACTGATTTTGATGCTTTAATATACTTTTTCCACTGCTTTGGATCAGAGCGGCGGTAATAGTCCAGCACATTTTCCTGTAAAAAAATCGGAGTTACCGGCAACCCACCCAGCTTGCTTGTATCCGTGTTCTCCAATACAAAACGCATTGGCCGGAAGAAATGACTGGTCTTTAGATTTTCATTCAGGTTGCTAAGGCCTAAGAAGATCTTTTCATATTGCTCATCCTGATAGGTTCGCAGGTCTTCAATGTGATTGCTGTCCCTATGGGCTATAACGAGTTCAATGAGTGCTATTACGGGGTTGTTTTTCTTTTGATACTTTTTGGCTTTTACGGTCACCTCTTCCAATTGCGTCGAGCTGGGCTTTAAAACTACATCGAGCGATTGTTGGACGCCTGTTTTTACAGGAAGTACCTGTGTAACATAACCAAGGTAGTTAAATTGTAATTGGGTGATCTTTTGCTCCGTTCGGAGTAAGTAAAAGCCGTTTTCATCTGTCCTTGTACCTGCTGCAAAACCAGGTGCATTAACACTTGCAAACGCAAGGCCCTCCTTGGTGTCTGCATCGGTGACTTTCCCTTTTACGATGGTTAATGTTGCCTTTTGGGAATAAACTGCAGTGACAGGAATTGAAAGAAATAAAGCGAGAACCGCCCAAAAATTGGAGCGCATAGCGAGTAGTTTTAAATTCGAACCGCAAAGATGCTCAAACCCTCGTTGGAACAAGTGGAAGGGGAGCAATAGCACCCTAGATTAACACATAAATAAGCCTTTTCCCATCAGGTATCAAATTTCGCCCAGTAAAAACTTGCGCACCATGTTCAAAGCAAAGATTCCGGTAAGGTGAATGTTTTTGGCTCGGTCCCGCCCAAAAATATGCTTCGCAACCAATGTGCGCTGACCATCGCTTACCGCCATCCAAACCAAGCCGACAGGCTTGTCGGGCATGCCGCCACCAGGGCCTGCAATGCCGGAAATAGCGAGCGAAATATCCACACCCAGTGTGCCTCTGGCCCCTTCGGCCATTTCACAAACAGCCTCTGCACTTACTGCACCAAAGCTTGATAAGGTCGAATCTTTTACGCCCAACAATTTGCTTTTCATCTCGTAAGAATAGCTCACCACTGAGCCGGGAAAGTAGTCCGATGAACCCGGTACCAAGGTGATCAAATGCGCCACATAGCCGCCTGTGCAGCTTTCCGCGGTGCCAAATTGTTTGCCTTGTTGGCGTAATAATCTGCCCACTACTTCCTGCAGGCTTTCATCCTCTTCACCAAAAATCAAATCCGGGAGGAGTGCACGTAATTCAGCCTTTTTTTTGTCCAACTCGGCGGTCAGGCGTGCCGCTGAATCGGAGGTTACTTCGCCTGGCCAGTTGCCCGTGAGGCGTAAACGGACCAATCCAAGTGCAGGCAGGTAAGCCAGCTTGATATGCTCCGGGAGACTATCCTCAAAGGCTTCGATGCGCTTAGCAACCACACTTTCACCCTCACAGGCGGTCTGTAAGGTGCGATGAACGATAGGACGACTGGGAAATTGGGCCTTCAAACGAGGCAAAACTTCATGGTTCATCAGGTGTTCCATTTCAAATGGTACGCCTGGCAAGGAAATGAACACTTTGCCGTCGCGCTCAAACCACATCCCTGAAGCCGTACCTACCTTATTGGGAAGTATGGTGGCTTTATCGGGTAACATGGCTTGACTTTGGACAGATTCGACCTGAATCGGGCGATTTATTTTTTGAAAATAGGCTGCAATCTGATCATACACCGATTGGTGGAAAACTACCTGACAATCAAACATTTCCACCAGGGTCGCCTTGGTGATGTCGTCCTTGGTAGGCCCAAGTCCGCCTGTCATTATGACGATCTGGGCGGTCGAAGCCGCATGTTGGACGCCGTCGATGATGGCCTGTCGGGTATCACCCACGCTGCTTTTTCCAACAACGGTGATGCCACCGAGATTAAGTTGCCGGCTCATCCAGGCTGAATTCGTATCAACGATCTGGCCAATGAGTATTTCATCGCCAATGGTAAGGAGGTGTGCGGTCATATTAGGTGTAGATGTGTGGATTTATGGATTTGGTGGCAATATCCAACCTATCTGGCAATCCAGCCTGCTAACAATTTTCAGTAGGAACACACATTGACTGCAAGTGTTGTCATGCCAATACTTTTTTCTGATGCAACCTGTCGCGGCATGCAGGCTATCTATGCTGCCCAAATCAAAGTATATTTTTAATCCGCTGACTAAAAAACTAAGGCTATGCGAATGAAACGAACGACTCAAGCTGCTTAAACCCTCCATTGACTGCGAATAGTGATGCTTGTAATCAAATCCGGAAGAATAATCCGTGAGAATAGAGAATCACAGTTTTTTTTTAAACCTTCGCCACCCGTCGGAACAATTGAACAAACGAACCAAAACATATTCAAGATGAATAAATGGCAAATCAAGGCTTCCCTTTTTCTTAATTACTTCGTGTTCGCCATCCTGCTTAACAGTGTTGGTACGGTCATTTTGCAGGTGCAGAACAACTACAGCGTTTCGCCCGGTGATGCCTCGGTGCTGGAAGGGTTCAAAGACCTGAGTATTGCCCTGGTATCCTTCCTGCTTTCTTCTTTCATTACTCGTTGGGGATACAAAAATGCGATGCTTGCAGCATTGGCTCTGGTAACCCTGGCGTGTTTTCTGGTGCCGCTTTCGCCTGGATTTGGGTCTGCTAAACTGTTATTTGCTGCAGTAGGATCCAGTTTTGCCCTGATCAAAATGTCTGTGTACGGCACCATCGGTTTGGTCACAAAAAACGAAAAGGAACATATTAGCCTGATGAGTTTTATTGAATCATTTTTCATGGTAGGCATATTTGCAGGCTATTTTCTTTTTAGCGCATTTGTGGACGACTTCAATCTACAAAGCACCAATTGGCTTAATATTTATTACTGGTTGGGCGGGATCTCACTGGGAGCATTCGTGCTTTTATTTTCTTCGACGTTGGATGAATCCGCATCCAAAACCGAAATCCCTAATTCGCTCGCCGAGGAGTTTGTACAAATGTTCCGCCTGGCTGCTGTACCGCTTGTGATGATATTCGTGTTATGCGCTTTCTTTTACGTACTCATTGAGCAAAGTATCATGAGCTGGTTGCCTACTTACAATCAGGAGGTTTTGCACTTGCCAACTTCCCTGAGCATTCAAATGGCGAGTATTCTGGCTGGCAGCACGGCGCTTGGGCGGTTTTTAGCGGGTTTCGTGCTACAGAAATTTGAGTGGCACAAGGTGCTGTCGGCTTGTTTGTTGCTGGCTGCAGGACTGGTGTTGCTGGCCATTCCGCTCGCAAGCGCTCCAGGTAGTCAGGATATATCCGGATGGGGGAGTGCACCCCTTGCAGCCTTCGTTTTTCCATTGATCGGCTTGTTTCTGGCGCCGATTTATCCTGCTATCAATTCGCGGATCCTGAGCAGTTTGCCCAAGCAAAAACATGGCCTTATGTCGGGTTTGATCATCGTATTCTCCGCGCTGGGGGGTACCACGGGTTCGATCATTACGGGAAATATTTTTGGAAAATTGGGCGGACAAAAGGCTTTTTACTTTTCGCTGATCCCGATCGGAGTTTTATTAGTGGGCCTGTTTTTCTTTAAGAAACTGCAAGCGAAGCGTTCAGTTGAATTATAAACAATGACACAATGACTAACGTCACCTTTCTCCATCTTCCCTCGCTTTCCCCGCTGTATGAGAACATTCAAATCAGCGGTATCTTTCCTGATTCCAAATTTTTTCCGGACTGCAGACCCAGATCTGAGCCGGCAAAAATTTTAGAAGCCTATGAGCTGGCCCAAAATCAGCCTGGCTTTGATCTAAAAAACTTCGTTGAAACCCACTTTGAGTTTCCCGAAACACCAGATACCCACTATGAATCCGCCAATAAGCCCATTCGAGAACACCTCGATAAGCTCTGGGACGTACTGCTGCGCAAGCCCAACTCGTCAATAATCACGCCCAATTCATCACTTATAGCGCTCCCTCACCCTTATATCGTGCCTGGCGGGCGTTTTCGGGAGGTCTATTACTGGGATAGTTATTTTACGATGCTGGGTTTACAGGTTTCCGGTCGTACCGAGGTGATCCAACACATGGTGGATAATTTTGCTTATCAGATCGAAACCTTCGGACACATCCCCAATGGCAACCGAAGCTACTACCTCAGCCGCTCCCAGCCGCCGTTTTTTTCATTGATGGTCAGTTTTTTAGCTGAAATAAAAGGCGAAGCAACCCTGCTTCATTATCGCAGGGCCTTAGAAAAAGAATATGCATTCTGGATGGATGGCGAAAATGAAATGGGCGCACAACTTGAAGGTCGTCCCCTGGTGGAAGCCCGTCGTCGTATTGTAAAGCTAACTGATGGCAGCATCCTGAACCGTTACTGGGATGATGACCCCAGTCCCCGTCCGGAAGCCTATATAGAAGACCTGCATACCGCTCAACAATCAAGTCGCCCCACAGCAGAAACCTACCGGCATCTGCGTGCTGCGGCCGAATCAGGCTGGGATTTTAGTAGCCGCTGGCTGAGCGACGAGCATAAGCTTGCAAGCATTCGGACCTGTGATCTGCTGCCGATAGATCTGAATTGCCTGCTCTATTTTCTTGAAAAAACACTTGTTCATACGTATAGACAATTGCCCGACCATACGCTTGTGGAGGTCTTTAAAGATCGCGCCCGATTACGCAAAGCAGCAATAATGAACCATTGCTGGGATGCCAGTCAGGGTTTCTTTTTTGATTTTAATCATATCGAAGATCAACGTACTAACTCCGTTACACTTGCAGCGGTTTTTCCCCTCTTCTTCCAAATGGCCGATGCCGAACAAGCGGCGGGTGTCGCTAAAATGATCGCGGAGAAATTTCTGTGCCCCGGTGGCCTCATTACGACGCTTTCCCATTCCGGTCAACAATGGGATGCTCCCAATGGCTGGGCTCCGCTACAGTGGATGGCGTACAAAGGTTTAACCAACTATGGCCACACGGAGTTGGCCGAAAAGATCCGCCAAAACTGGCTAAGCCTTGGCGAAAAAACCTACAAAAAAACAGGCAAGATGATGGAAAAATACAATGTGGAAAATCCGGATGCTCCTGGCGGTGGGGGAGAATATCCCAATCAGGACGGATTTGGCTGGACCAACGGGGTGTACCTAAAAATGAAGGCTCAGTTTTAACACTTGTTCGATGCATAGAACTGCTCTCAACGCCAACTAAGTCCGAAACTCGCCGTACCTTCGCTCCTTAAGTATAAAAGGAGAATCCGGGAGATCGCTTGAAAACTATGTCATAGCGCTATTGGAAAGCTCAAATTACCTTTGAAATAATTCTGTTAAAGGCGTATATGCGTAGAACTATCGACATCCTTTCGGCTGGAGAAATACTGGTTGATTTTGTCACGGCTGAATTTGTACAAACATTAGATGAGGGTACACTTTTCCGGCGAATACCCAGTGGCAACCCTGCCAACCTGGCTATCAATATGGCACGGCTGGGTAACAATGCAATGGTAGCCGCAACGGTTGGTAACGATGATATGGGCTCTACCCTGATTAATCACCTGAATCGTTTGGGGGTAGACACGTCCAGTGTTGCCCGGGTAGAAGAGCCGACAACCCTTATGTTGTCCACCAGTTCAGCTACTGCTTCCAATCTTCAGGTGTATCGGGGGGCTGATTCGATGTTGTCAATACGTCAGTTTCCGTTCCAATCTTTTGAAAACATAGGGGTTTTTCATTCTACCTGTTTCGCTTTGAGCAAAAACCCTTCGCAGCATGTGATCCTGCAAGCCGCTGAACGGGCCTTTCGAGCAGGATGCCTGGTTTCCATTGATATTAATTACAGCGAAAAAATATTTCCTGATCGTATCGAAGCCAAAAAGACTGTGTCTGAAATTTGCCGTTATAAGGCTCTGGTCAAAATAACAGACCAAGATTGGAAAAGACTATACGAGGACGATGCTCCTTCACCGGAAGCAGTCCTTGAGCACTTTTTGAAGATTGGCGCTTCGCAGGTATGTTTCATTAATGATAAAGGCACTTGGGTAGGCAATGGTAGTGAAACACATTCCCTCCCTCACCGTCAAGGCTCATTAGGTACAAGCGATGCTTTTTTGGCAGGCTATCTCACGGCTCGGCTTGACGACAAAAATCTACTCGATTCCGCGATTGCAGGTAGAAAAATGTCAGAATTGAAACAGCTAATCACCGACAAGGTAGACAGAGCGCTAATCTATGAAGAACTGGAGTAAATGTGAATAATAGGATCAATGTGATTAGTGTGGTCAATGTGTACTTGTGCTCACATTGACCACAATAATAATATTGATTAGCTTAAATATCATTGACCACATTAATCAAATTTAATTATGGAATTTCTCACCACACTTTCCTCTGTCGAACTGATTAATCTTGAAGAACGCTACAATGCCCATAATTACCATCCACTTCCGGTAGTACTTGAGCGAGGCAAAGGGGTACATGTCTGGGACATGGAAGGCAAACAATATTTCGATTTTCTTTCCGCCTATAGTGCTGTAAATCAAGGTCATTGTCACCCCCGGATCATCGATGCCCTGGTAAAACAAGCACAAAAACTAACCCTCACTTCAAGGGCCTTTCATAATAATCTGCTTGGAGAATACGCTGAATTTATGACCAACTACTTTGGTTATGAGCGCATATTACCCATGAATACAGGTGTGGAAGCGGTAGAAACAGCCATCAAACTTGCCCGGAAATGGGCCTATGAGGTAAAAGGGGTGGCAGAAGGTAAAGCAAAGGTGATCTTTGTTTCAGGTAATTTCCACGGAAGGACACTCGGTGTTATCTCGGCTTCTACCGACCTTGACAGCCGCAAAGGTTTTGGGCCCTATATGCGTGGCTTTGAGGTGATTCCCTATAATGATCTGCCTGCGCTAGAAATCGCCCTGCAGGATCCAAACGTGGCAGCATTCCTGGTAGAGCCCATTCAGGGGGAGGCCGGTGTTTATGTGCCAGATGAAGGGTACATTTCTACAGCCTACGATCTTTGCAAAGCGCAAAATGTCCTTTTTATAGCCGATGAAGTCCAGACCGGTATCGCGCGCACAGGCCGCTTGCTCTGCTGTGATCATGAGGGTGTCAAACCTGACCTGCTTATTCTCGGGAAAGCGCTTTCAGGTGGCGTATTACCTGTAAGTGCCGTGCTTAGCAGTGACGAAGTAATCCTTACCATAAAACCTGGCGAACATGGCTCCACTTTTGGCGGCAATCCGCTCGGATGTGCGGTAGCGATGGAGGCTTTAAAAGTAGTAGAAGAGGAACACCTCGCCGACAATGCCAAAGAACTTGGCAAAATCTTCCGCTCGCGTATGCGGGTGCTCCAGCAAAAGCGTCCGGACCTTATTACGCTGGTTCGAGGCAAAGGCTTGCTAAATGCAGTAGTTATCAATGATACTGAACAAAGCAAGACTGCCTGGAATATCTGTTTAAACATGGCTGAACATGGCTTGCTTGCCAAGCCAACCCACGGCAATGTGATCCGTTTTGCACCACCTTTGGTTATGACCGAAAGCCAACTGGGCGAATGTTGTGATATTATTGAAGGGGTATTTATGGGATTTGGAGGGTAGTCACCTCGGCGAATAACCATAAAAAGTCCCCCTCGGAGTACCAGAAAGCACTTTTAGAGGGTGATTTTTTCAAAACAGACGTATTGAAAATCAATTAACGTAGTTTAAATCAGCAGTAGTAACCCCACGATACCGCTCGCGTCCTGCTTTTTAGAAATCATTTAAGACCCTTGCGAGTTATCTTTGCCCATAGAAGTGTTTGTCATGGGAGGACGCAGCATCAATTTCCATATAAAGAAATTAAAAAGGTATTAAAAATAGCTTATTCCGATAATTATTTCCGCTTTTTAGACCGCTTTTTGATAATATTTTAAGCTAAACCCACTTTTTTTGCTAAAAGATTTAGACTTTTGTAGAACATAACTGGCAGAAGGGGATTTTGACTGCTAAACACTTGGTGTTTTAGCACGATATTTGCCTCGGGATAATCAAGTCTCTTTCGGCATCAAACATTTTAATTCTTATGAAGATATTCCAACTTACAAAAATCTTTGCACTCGGGGCATTCTTTCTTGGGATGATGCTCATACCACAGTCTTGCGGTGAAAAAGAAATCAACACGTCTTCGCTTCCTAATGCACACGACTACAACTATAAAGTGTACTGGGAATGGAACGAAACATTTCTTCAAATTGACCGCTACGCTAAAGGCTATCGTCCGGGCCCAGGCCCTCGTGCTTTGGCTTATCTCGGCCTTTCGGCTTACGAATGTGTAGTAGCTGGGATCCCTGAAAATCGCTCGATTGCGCCACTTTATCCAGGTCTTGATTTGCCACAGGCGGATCCCAATCTGGAGTACTACTGGCCTGCATGCGTCAATGCGTCATATGCTTACCTTATGGAGCGCTTTTTCCCGCACATGCAGAACGACCCTAACGCAAATGTCACCCATGCTTTTTCGTTGATTGAAACTACGCGTGCTAAATTGCATGGTACCTATGCTCAAGAAACTACGTCTGAAATTCTGGATCGTTCTGAGAAATTCGGCCGGGATGTAGCTGCTGCTGTTTATGCCTGGGAGCAAACCGACGTAGCGGGTCACAATGCATTCCTGAATCCTCAGCCTACTTCGTACTCACCGCCTGTAGGGCCTGGCTTATGGGCGCCAACACCTCCGGACAATAACCGTGCGATGTTCCCATATTGGGGGCAGGTGCGCACATTTGCACTCCGACCTGACGAAAGATTGTGCCGCCCTCCGATCGCTTATGGTGAGAATACCGCTTCTCCTTTCTATTCTCAGGCACTGGAGGTATACAGCACCGTAAATACGATCAAGAACCCACCAGCTGGTTTAGAGGATTGGGCTGCTAACCAACGTTGGGCCGCTATTTTCTGGAGTGATGATATCACAAATCTGACATTCGCTCCCCCTCCACGCCTTGTGGCTGTACTTAACCAGGTGGCCGCCAACGAACAACTTGACCTTGCTGGTTGCGCAGAAGCTTATGCCAAAATGGGCCTGGCGCTCAGCGATGCTGGTGTTGCACTCTGGAACTCTAAATATGTGTACAATGTAGAGCGTCCAGTTAGCTACATCCGCCGAGTAGTATCCCAACAATATCCTGAAGCAGCCAACTGGCTAAGCCTATTGGACGCTACTTCAGTGGGTGGAATGTATGGGATTACCCCTGCTTTCCCGGCGTATCCTTCCGGTCACTCTGGCTTTGGCGGTGCTGGGGGTAAGATCCTTTCCTCGTTCTTCGAATATAATGCCAGCCACCCTGGTACCTATACTTTCACTGACCTGTGTCACCTGCTCCGTACAGAGTTCCTGGGTACGCCGCGCGTATTCACTTCCTTCTCTCAGTTAGGCGAAGAAGATGCTTACTCCCGTATTCCATTGGGTGTTCACTTCCGCATGGACTGCGAAGTTGGTCTCGAAGTGGGGCGTTTGGCTGCACAACGGGTCTTGGAACTTCCCTGGAAGAAATAAGATAATTCACGATTGCTAGCTCAATCTTGGAAATAAAAAATGGGGCGAATGGCTATGTGCTGTTCGTCCCATTTTTTTTGTTCGGGTCCTCCATACTGATAAATATTAGATAAGCGCTGGCGACACGATAGTTTGGTTGTTGTAAAAAAGCAATACCTTTCTATCAAATATTTCTCAGATTATGAAAACCACGATCTTTTTAAGATGCATTTCGTTCAGCCTCTTTTGCGCTATTGTCTCCTGTGGACCTTCAGATCCAACCCCACCGGAACCTCAATTCCCACTGGCCAGCCAATTCGACTATCAGGTATACTGGAAGTGGAATGAATTGTTCAAAAAATTAGATCGCGTTGCTACAGGTTATCGGCCTTGCCCTGCGCCACGAACCCTGGCATATCTGGGGCTTTCGGCTTATGAATCGGTTGTGCCAGGAATGCCCTTTCACAAATCACTTGCGCCATTTTATGGCCTTAATTTGCCGCAGACAGACCCCAAACTTGAATACATCTGGCCTGCTTGTGTGAACGAATCATACGCTTACCTGCTGGAGCGATTCTTCCCGCATTTACAGAACAGTCCGAATCCAGCTGCTTCTGCAGCATTTGCCGAGATTGAGGTATTGAGAACCTACTTTCACGGTGAATTTGCTGAAGGGGGAACCAAGGCCATCTTATGCCGTTCTGAAAAGTTTGGGCAGGATGTAGCCGCTGCGGTTTACACCTGGTCACAAACGGATATGGCAGGTCACAACGCATTTTTGGATCCTCAACCTACTTCCTACCTCCCACCATCAGATCCCGGGGATTGGCAACCAACTTATCCGGATTATCAAAAAGCTTTTTTTCCGCAATTCGGTCAAGCACAGGTCTTTGCAATGAATCAGGATGAATTATTGTGCAGACTGCCCATACCGTATAGCACACTACCAAGTTCTCCATACTACGCGCAAGCATTCGAATTGTACAACACAGTCAACGCCATCAAAGACCCGCCTTCAGGGTTAGAGTTCTGGGCTGCCGAACAGCATTGGATAAGTGAATTTTGGAGCGATGACAATCTCTATTCTACGTTTTCAGCTGGTACTCGTTGGATATCTATCGCAGATCAAATGGTAGCTAATGAGAAACTTGATCTGGCAATTTGTGCAGAGATGTATGCCAAGCTAGGGCTCGCCCTAAATGATGCTACAGTGGCAGTTTGGAAATCAAAATATGTAGATAATGTGGAGCGCCCCATTAGTTATATCGGTCAGGTAATCCAAATTGATTACCCTGCAGCGGCCTATTGGAGTACATTGCTCAATAACCCAATAAATGGGGCTACGGGCATCACACCGGCATATCCTGCTTATCCTTCTGCACATGCTGGTTTCGGCGGTGCTGGAGCTAAAATATTATCTTCTTTTTTGGAAAACACGCCAGGACATAGTGGCAACTATATTTTTACAGATCTTTCTCATGAGTATGAAATAAACTTTTTAGGAACACCAAGGGTCTTTTCTTCTATTGTTCAAATGGGCGAAGAATGCGCTTATTCCAGAATTCCTTTGGGTGTTAATTACCGAATAGACTGCGAAGTTGGTCTCGAGGTAGGTCGCCTTGCCGCACAAAGAGTATTAGAGTTGCCCTGGAAAAAGTAATCCAGAAACACAAACGGGGCGATTGGTTGAAAACCAATCGCCCCGTACTTATTAGGTCAAAATCTAAAGTCAGATCGTCCAAGATCCAATCAATCCTTCCCGGCTTTATATTTCTCCCAGGTTGTTTTGTTGTACAGTTCTTCTGATGCAAATTTGAGTTCTTTCATCAAATCAGGCGATTCTTTAAAGCCCGGAGAGATCATGATACGTTCGTATTTTTCGTTCAGATATACCAACGTTGGATAACTCATTTGCCCATCTAATAGTGCGACGGCAAGGGAATGTGCGCCGCCGCGCCCATTATCGTTTGGGACAAAGCTGAAGGTTTGATCGCTGAACTTAATGTCTCTACGTTGTTCTGCATTGAATTTAACAGGGTAAAAATTGGCCGAAATATAGGCGGCCACTGCTGGGTCGGAAAACGCGCCTTTATCCATTCTTTTACACCAGCCGCACCAGTCGGTGTAGACGTCTATCATCATTTTTTTGGGCTTTGTTTTATTGAGTTCTACCGCTTCTTCCCAGGTATACCATTTCAGTATTTCAGGCTCAGGAGTTCGGAATGATTGGGTCGCGACGGCGATCGCAGCGAACACCAGAACGAAGAGGGCAATTTTTTTCATACTTAATGGTTGTTTTAAATGAATAAACTCCGGGGTCAGTTGAACCGCTCAGAAAAAAGGTAAACAAAAGTACAGGGTCTGGTTATTTACTTTCGTTAAGAATTGGCAAAACTACTTCAGTATAACATAGTTCCGATATTCCCCTGGCCGCCATCCAGTCCATTTTTCTATCCAATTGGAAATACGCTCCTTCAGGGGCCATTGTACCCGGGTCGGGTCACTTTCAAAATGCCAGTTCTGTGCTTCGATCCGTGGTAACATCACGGCGGGGTGGGTTCCTTCAAAACGTTCAAGTGGCTCTAAACCATCATAAGGAAAGGTTTCATAGGTGCCCACGTGGTTCAGCGCATCTTCATCATTGAGATACATTTTTTTGAAATGCAGTTGCTTCTGCTGTTGCACCCCTGGATGTCTTACCCATCCGTAATGATGGATATATTCAGGGATCAGTCGGACATGCAATTTATCCCCTTTGCCTTTTCTGAATCCTTGCGCGTCCCGGTACGAAAAGATCTGCTTGTCATTTCGTACGATCCGGATCTCGCGTCGATACCAGCATCGACTTTTACCAATAAAGTCATAAGAGCCGTAAAAGTGGCGATAATTGAACAACAGCCCCTCTGTTTTCGGATCATCCAGCCAGCGTTCCATACTTGCCCGGATACCAGGAAGTGCATTTTCATGTACGCATTCATCACCCTGGATATAAAAACACCAGTCGTATTCGGGTGGAATGGCCTGGAATGCTTTGTCCGTTTCCAAAGCCAATACCCGTCCGCCTTCCCGGAGAGAATCGTCCCATTCCGTTTCTATAATATGGACCTTAGGATCCCCGATACTGCGCACCAGCTCGAGCGTGGCATCTTCTGATTTCCCGACTGCAACTAAGAAATAATCGCAAATGGGTAGAATGGAGGTGATGGCTTGCACGACGGGATAGTCGTAAGTGAGCGCATTTCTAACAAAGGTGAATCCGGCAACTTTCATAGGGGCAAAACTACGATAGACTTGTCGGGCTGAAAGGCTTTTTCCTGCCAGAAGCATCCACCTCAATAAGACAATTGTACTTTTCGACGAGAACCGCAGCACATTCCACAAATGTGGCTTATTTTTGAGGCGAATTTGAAAAGTACCAACCCCAATGCCTCTTTTCAGAGTCTTATAAACTAAATTAAAGCCTATTTAAAATGGAGCGCAGAAAAAAACTCCCGCAGATCGGAGATGTTGCCCCCGCCTTTGAGGTCCAAACCGAAAAAGGCCTGGTCCGCTTCCCGGAGTACAGCGAAGGCTGCTGGTGCATTTTTTTTGCACACCCGGCCAACTTTACCTCGGCTTGGACGATGTTTTCTGCTTTTCTTGCGATGAAGGAACGCTGGCTCAATGAACGCAATACTAAAGTACTTGCTCTTACGAATGAATCATTGCGCCCAGACAACCAATGGGCAGACAAAGCGCGTCGTTTCATTGGTATTTATCTGAAAGCACCGGTCATTGAAGACCTCGATTTTCATATTGCTAAACTTTTTGGACTCGCTTCTGGTCGTCGACCACAGCATGGTTGCGATCGTCTTGCACTCATTATTGACCCGGGAGGTATTGTCCGCTTTATTATCCATCGTCCTTTGCCCAATATTGAAACGGCCCTGCTTGATATTGAGCGCGAATTAGAACGTTTACAGGGAAAGATCATTGAGCCTGCAATTTTTGTGCCTTTGAATGTTGAAGAGCAATTGGATGCTTCCGGAGCGTTTTATAAAAGTGAGCCAGCCTATTTTTCCAGAAAGAAAATCAATCCGAATTAAGTTTGGGTGAAGAGGCCGTAATTTTACGATCTTCATCTTAGCCGGCAATTCTTTTGACAAAATCCTGATTCAAAGGTTACCCTTTATAGGCTTTACCGCATTACATTTGTGGGTCGAATTTGTCTAAATAAGAATTAGTCCAATAAAATGCAACGTCGTTATCGTACCATCCCTGATTTAAAGGTCAATGAAAGTGCCCGGGCCATTGCGTTTGATGATTCGGCTTTGGCCTGTAAACTCACTTCCATGGGGCTTTTGCCAGGTACGCGTATCGAAATGATCCGAAAATCTCCTTTCGGGAATGCCTATTACGTGAAAGCTGACGGTGTACGCTTTGCACTCCGCGAAGAAGAAGCGGCCAGTATTCTTTTGGAGATGTAAGCACTTTTGACCCTGAGCGAAATGAATTTCGCACCCTTTATTTATGAACGGAGACGGTGACCTTCCAATAATCAAAATAGCCCTGATTGGCAATCCCAATAGCGGAAAATCTACGATTTTCAACCAAATGACCGGGTTGCGACAGCGCACGGGTAACTTTCCTGGTATAACGGTGGAGGTCAAAGAAGGTACACTCCATTTTCCCAGTGGCCAGGAAGCGGTACTTTACGATTTTCCCGGCACCTATAGTTTGTATCCTACTTCTTCCGATGAAAAGGTGGTGGCCTCGGTACTTACCAATCCGGCCGACCCGTATTTCCCTGAAGCCATGGTGTATGTGGCTGATGTGACGAAATTAGAAAAACACCTGTTGCTTTTTACCCAACTGCTGGACCTGAACATTCCCCTTTTACTTGCGCTCAATATGTCAGATAGCGCGGCTGAAATGGGCATTAAAGTAAATGCTTCCAAACTTTCTGAAGCATTTGGCGTGCCTGTTATCCCAATCAGCGGACGTACAGGGCATAATACTATGCGTCTTATCGTAGAACTGGAGAAAATGGTACACGGTACACGGTTTACGGAGGAC
>CANJPT010000053.1 GCA_947476195.1 Lewinellaceae bacterium
ACGGTACACGGTTTACGGAGGACCGTCCACCGTCCACCGTGAACCGTCCACCGTCTACCGTAAACCGTGTACCGTCCACCGTGAACCGTCCCCCGTTCTACCCGCTAACGGAATCAGAAAAACAGGTTTCCGAGGCCATTCGACAAAATCTGAGGGTAGAAAATCCGTATCGTTCCTTGCTGATCGCACACCATTCAAACTGGCTTCTTTTTTTAAAACCTGTTGAAAAGGAGACTGTTTCGACCATTGTTGCTACTAAAAACTTCCAGTCACTACGCGCTCAGGTAGATGAAACCTTGGAGCGGTACGACCGTTTTATTCCTATTTCCCAGGCTTCGGTTGCCAGTCCGCCCACTTTCCCCAATACGCCTACAGATCGGATCGATGCCGTATTGACCCATCGCGTGGGAGGACCTTTGATCTTCTTTGCGGTAATGATGCTGGTTTTTCAAGCCATATTTGATTGGAGCTCTTATCCAATGGACTGGATAGAAACTGGTTTTGGCAGCCTTTCGGATTTTTTAACCGCTCATATGCCCGCGACCTGGTATACTGAACTGCTAACAAATGGTATTCTGGCCGGACTTGGCGGAATTCTTGTTTTTGTGCCTCAGATCGCTATTCTTTTTCTGCTAATCAGCATTTTAGAAGAGGTTGGGTATATGGCTCGGGTGGTATTTATGTTTGACAAAACGATGCGCCGCTTTGGCATGAACGGACGTAGTATGGTATCGCTCATCAGCGGCAGTGCCTGTGCGGTTCCGGCCATTATGAGCAGCCGAACCATCGGTAATTGGCAAGAACGGCTTATTACAGTGATGGTAACCCCTTTTATCAGTTGCAGTGCCCGTATTCCGGTTTATTTGGTCTTGATTGGCATGGCGGTTCCCGCGACCAGATTTGGTGGTATTGTGAGTTTGCAATCCCTTGTCTTTGGCTCCATGTATTTGCTGGGCGTATTGGCTGCGTTTGCTTCAGGTTGGGCGATGAAACGCTGGCTTCGCCGCCGCGAACACTCATTTTTAGCCATAGAACTGCCCGTTTACCGCATACCACTTTGGAAAAATGTGCTACTGAATGTTTGGGGGAAAGTAAAAGCATTCATTGTTGGAGCGGGTAAGATCATTCTCGTCGTTTCTATGGCACTTTGGGGCCTGTCGCGCTTTGGGCCTGGTGATGCGATCGAACAAGCGGACCAATCTGCTCAGACGGAAGCCCGACAATCCAATCTGGATTCCACGGAGATGCATGGGCTCGTTCAGCAACGCCGCCTCGAAGCCTCCTGGGCCGGGCAGGCCGGAAAATGGATGGAACCAGTGATCAGACCACTGGGCTATGACTGGAAGATCGGTATTGCTCTGTTGACGTCTTTTGCTGCCCGCGAGGTTTTCACCGGCACTCTGGCGGTTCTATACAATATGGAAGGATCGGAAGCGGATATCAATGACAGCTCTGAAAATGCAGCCAAAGCAACGCTCCGGGAGCGCATGAAAAAAGAGAAATTTATGGACACCGGAAAACCGGTATATACCTTTGCAACTGCGCTTTCGCTTCTGGTATTTTACGCACTTTCCATGCAATGCTTCAGCACTTTAGCCGTGGTGCGCCGCGAAACAGGGAGCTGGAAATGGGCGGCCTTGCAGTTTGGGTTTATGAGTATTGCGGCATATTTGGGCGCGTGGTCGGTATATTCGCTGTTTTCTTAAACACACTAGTGCCGCGCCCGGCCATTAAGATATGAATTGGGGAGGCAAATTTTTCCTTCGTCAAGGCATGAGGAGGGCTCCCTACGGGATATTGTAACCGACGAACAACGCAAAGGAAGGGAAAATTGGACCGCCACATTCATGGGCCATTGGCTGGACACGGCACTAGAAACACTGCGAATGATTTTTAACACATAGGCACATAGTACACATAGGTCTTGATTGTCAAAACTATGTGTACTATGTGCCTATGTGTTTAAACCCCTATTGACTCAATCTTTCCGCCCTTAATTTTCAATATCCGTTGAGTCCGTTGGGCAAGTTCGGAGTCATGCGTGACTAGCACGAGGGTGGTGCCTGCCGTACGGTTGAGTTCAAAGATCAAGTCTACGATACCTGCCGCATTGTCTGCATCGAGGTTGCCAGTAGGCTCATCTGCAAAAAGAATTTTAGGACTATTTGAAAAGGCACGGGCGATGCATACCCGTTGTTGTTCTCCGCCAGAAAGTTGTGTCGGGTAGTGATCAAGTCGGTCTGTGAGACCGACTTTGCCGAGCAATTCGCGGGCAACCGTTTCTGCAGATTTATCGCCCCTAAGTTCGAGTGGCACCATTACATTTTCGAGCGCTGTCAGCGTGGGGATGAGTTGGAAATTCTGAAAAACAAAGCCGACATACTTATTGCGTATCTCCGCACGCTCGTCTTCCGATAGCGTATCGAGCGCAATGTTGTTCAACGATACCGAACCACTGGTGGCGCGGTCAAGTCCCGCACAAAGTCCCAATAAGGTGGTCTTTCCAGAACCAGATGGCCCCACAATTGCGAAGGTGTCACCTGCTTCCAGATTGAAGCTCACATCATCGAGGACCGTGAGATCGGTGTTGTGGGCGGTTCGGTATTGTTTTGTTAGCTGCGAAACTGTAAGCATATCTAAAGTAATTTGGCGATAAAGTGATGTTGACGTTTTGGCCGTCGTGCCAAAGCTTAGGCATATAGGCTAAAACGTACAAAATGAACGATGACCATTAAGAAGCCCAACCACCTTTTAACAACGGAATACTCAAGTTGTTACAGCGAGGTTTGAAAAGAGGGATAAACTGTTGGATTTTATAGATGGGTACGCAAGCTAAGCCTATGAAAATGTAAGATCGCTACTTTTCTAGGGATAGAAGCTTGAATAAAATCAATCTTATCCTACCTTAGCCCCTGCTCTTTAACTTAAACCCAACATATGCTCTCGGACATAGAAATCGCCCAGCTCGCTACCCCAAAACGAATCATTCCCCTCGCCGCCGAAAAACTCGGCATCCCAGACGAAGTCCTCGAACCTTACGGACACTTCAAAGCTAAGGTTGACTTGGCCTACCTGGACAGTCTTCCTGACAATCCAAACAGCAAACTCATTCTTGTTACCGCCATCAGCCCCACACCAGCCGGCGAAGGCAAAACGACGACCAGTGTCGGACTTGGTGACGGACTTAGCCGCATCGGCAAAAAAACGATGATTTGCTTGCGTGAACCCAGTCTTGGACCTGTATTTGGCATGAAAGGTGGCGCCGCTGGCGGTGGCTACGCTCAGGTAATTCCAATGGAGGATATCAACCTGCACTTCACGGGCGATTTTAGCGCTATTGCATTGGCTAATAATCTACTGGCGGCTTTGGTAGACAATCATATTCATCAGGGGAATACCCTCAATATTGACGTTCGCCGGGTAACCTGGAAAAGGGTTGTAGACATGAATGACCGGGCCTTACGCAACATCGTGGTAGGCCTCGGTGGGGTCTCCAACGGCTACCCGCGTTCAGACGGTTTTGATATTGTGGTGGCTTCTGAGGTCATGGCCATCTTTTGCCTGGCAACCTCACTTAAAGACCTGAAAGAACGGCTGGGCAATATTGTGGTTGGCTATACCACTGATCGTCAGGCTGTACATGCCCGCGACCTGAAAGCACATGGTGCAATGGCTGTATTATTGAAAAATGCGATCAAACCCAATCTGGTGCAGACGCTGGAGCATACACCAGCTTTTATACACGGTGGTCCATTTGCTAATATTGCGCACGGCTGCAACTCTGTTACTGCGACTAAAAACGCGCTAAAACTAGCAGACTACGTCGTCACAGAAGCAGGCTTCGGCGCAGATCTTGGTGCAGAAAAATTCATAGATATTAAATGTAGAAAAGCAGGCCTTCGCCCAAGTGCTGTCGTATTGGTAGCTACCCTACGTGCATTGAAATACCATGGGGGCGTTGATCTTAAAGAACTTAACCAGGAAAATCTGGAAGCACTTGGAAAAGGTTTTGCCAATCTGGAGCGCCACGTCCGAAACATTCGGGAGCATTATGGCTTACCGTGTGTGGTTGGCATTAATCATTTCACCTTCGATACGGAGGCGGAAATTAACTTACTGAAAGAAAAATTAGCTCCGTTTGGTGTTCCGGTAGTCGTTTCCAAACACTGGGCAGAAGGTGGAAAAGGCGCGGAAGATCTTGCCCGTGCAGTTGTCGAGATCACGGAAAAGGCTGACTCAAATTTCCATTTCCTGTATGAAGACGAGCAGCCATTGTGGGATAAGATGAAGACCATCGCTACCAAGATCTATGGCGCCAGCGATATTACGGCTGATGCTGATGTGCGCAGTAAGATCAATAAACTACAGGAACAATACGGGCATTACCCTGTCTGTGTTGCTAAAACGCAATATTCATTCTCAACAGATCCTAAATTACGTGGCGCACCAACTGGTCACGTCGTTAATGTACGCGAAGTGAGACTGGCGGCCGGAGCGGAGTTTATCGTAATGGTTTGCGGCGACATTATGACCATGCCAGGACTGCCAAAGATTCCTTCGGCAGAGAAAATCGATATTGATGAAAATGGGACGGTTGTAGGGCTGTTTTAATTTTCCAATGTCCAACAAGAAATTTCCAATGTTCAAGTAGGCTTCGCGTTTGTAATTGGTTGTATTTCAACTGAACATGGTCACTACGAGTGGCAAGCGTTACAACTACCTGAATATTTGAAATTTCTTGTTATGCATTGGATGTTTTACTTTTGCCAGCCAATCGGAACCGCCAATATCGGAATGTGAGTGTGATTTACGGTATCTTCAGTGATACTGCCGAATAGAAAGTGGGATAATCCCTGCCGTTGGTGAGTAGCCATAACGATCATATCGGCATCGCAAACATCTGCAGCCACCAAAATGGCATTGTCTTCAAAAAAGGTTCCGCTTGTGATGATCACGTCTGTCTTTTTTAAGCCAGCAGCTTCAGCCAAACGATTTTTTTGTGCTTCCGCAGATCCATCTGTTGCAAGGCCAGAAGGATTATTGAGGTAAAGTACCTTCACATGAAAATGAAATATTTTCTCCCACTGAGCAAGATAATGAAACACGCTGCCTTGGTCACTTTTAAGTGTGGAGGGGAGCAACACCATTTTTAGCGAGAAATTCTTGATATGTTCCGGAACAGCCAATACAGGACAAGGCGCCGTTCGAATCACTTTTTCTGTGTTGGATCCGACCAAAAACTCCGCTATCCCGGAACTACCTCTGGTACCCATAATAATCAGATCAACTTCGTCTTCATTGGCTATGCACCGCAGGCACGTATGGAGATATCCTTCCTCAACCCGTGTTGTGATATCCAGATCAGCATAGGCTGGCATAGCCAATACCTCCGTTTTTAACTCCTCCAATACTTTAGCGGCCGATGCGTCATAAGTATCATCTTCCGCCACAAAATTTACCCCTGCAGAATACTCAGAGAAGGGAACGGAGTAAACAGCAACAAGATTCACATGGAGTAACTCTATTGCCGCACCAGTATGGCGTGCAAGATCTGCTGCTACATACAAGGCGTTTTTTGAATATTGGGAGAAGTCAGTTGGGACAAGAATCTTTTTCATGATGTTAAGTTGCATTTTGCTTTCTGACTCAAAGGTCATGGCCTTAAATGCTCCTCACGATGATTTACATCACCAACATAGTTGACTTTAGAAAAATCAGGGTCCAAATAAAATCGCGCTACACCGATGTTTCGATGTAACGCGATTTTTCCAGAACCATGAGATCAATTGACCACCGTAATCAATAGCGGTAGTATTCTGGCTTAAATGGTCCTTCTACTTTCACTCCAATATAGTCAGCCTGCATGGTGTTGAGCTCTTCTAGTTCCACCCCGATTTTTGCAAGGTGCAAACGGGCAACTTTTTCGTCTAGATGCTTCGGCAGCATATACACCTTGTTTTCATATTTGCCGACATTCTCCCAGAGTTCCAGCTGAGCCAAAACCTGATTGGTGAAGGAGTTTGACATTACAAAAGAAGGGTGCCCCGTGCCACATCCCAGATTCACCAAGCGGCCTTCAGCCAGCAGGATAATGTCTTTGCCGTCAATGTTGTACAGGTCGACTTGTGGCTTGATGGTCACTTTGGTGTTACCGTAGTTATTGTTCAACCATGCAATGTCGATTTCATTGTCGAAGTGGCCAATATTGCACACAATTGTCTTGTCGTTCATCATCCGGAAGTGTTTTTCCTTCACGATGTCGCAGTTGCCGGTAGCGGTCACAACGATGTTAGCTCGTGGAATAGCGTTTTCCATCCGCTTTACTTCGAATCCGTCCATAGCCGCTTGCAGGGCGCAGATCGGATCAATTTCTGTCACGATCACACGGGCACCAGCACCACGAAGCGATGCTGCGGAACCTTTGCCCACATCACCATAGCCCGCTACGACCGCCACTTTGCCAGCCATCATGATGTCGGTAGCGCGACGAATCGAATCCACCAGGCTTTCTTTGCAGCCGTATTTGTTATCAAACTTAGACTTCGTCACAGAGTCATTAATGTTGATAGCAGGGAGTGGCAAAGTGCCTTTTGCTACGCGCTCATATAAGCGGTGCACGCCAGTGGTGGTCTCTTCGGAGATGCCACGAATGCCGGCCGCGAGTTCAGGATACTGGTCCAATACCATATTAGTGAGGTCGCCCCCATCATCAAGGATCATATTCAGTGGCTTACCGTCTTGGAAGGCGAAGAGTGTTTGCTCGATACACCAGTCAAATTCTTCGGCGTTCATGCCTTTCCATGCATATACTGGAATACCTGCGGCAGCTATGGCAGAAGCAGCGTGGTCTTGTGTGGAAAAGATATTGCAGGAAGACCAGGATACTTCGGCACCCAGTTCCACCAGGGTTTCAATGAGGACCGCAGTCTGGATGGTCATGTGCAGACATCCAGCCACTCGCGCGCCACTTAAGGGCTTGCTTGCGCCAAATTCATCGCGCAAGGCCATGAGCCCCGGCATTTCAGCCTCGGCGAGTTCGATTTCTTTGCGGCCCCATTCAGCAAGAGCGATGTCTTTGACTTTGTATGCAGGGCGAGTTTCGGTAGCAACCATAATTTTTGAATGTGGACAATTTTTGAATGTGGACAATTTTTGAATGTGGGCAATCCAGCCAATAGATCGCAATTATTTGGCAGCCTTAAAGATTTTTGGTTATTAACAAAACATCGTTCGGCAAGGTTGTCAAAAAGGCACGCAAAGGTAGAAAAAGAAAAAGAAAGTGAGTGGGGTTGGATTTTCAAACGTTACTTGAGCGCTACCTACTTAGGCCACTTATTATCCACCCTATCTACATCCGGAATCGTAGTCCGGCCCAACATCGCCGATTTTACTTTTTTCCCTTCCGCGCAAGCCACCTTCAGATTTTGCTTGCCGTCGCGCCAAACCGCAGCGGTCTGATGGAACGTTTCTTTTGAGCCATCACTGTATTCCACATCCAGTTGGATTGGCACCGGAATATTGCCCTTGCGCTCGATCATGATGACCTGGCAATGTGCAGCCTCGTCTGTGATCACTCCTTGAATGCCTAGATCCGGATAGCCCCAGTCAAAAAACCAGGGTTTCCAAAACCAGTCAAGATTTTGTCCTGAAGCGTCGTTCCAGGTTTGGAAAAAATCAAATGGGGCCGGGTGTTTGCCTTTCCAACGGTTCATGTATTCCGTCATGCAGGCATGGAATTTTTCGTACCCAAGCAGGTCGAGCAAGGTAAAATACGCTTGTGAAGGCCGCTGATATGAAGCATTACGGTAGGCAGTGCCCAGGTTACGTGCCCTTACCATGGGCGGCACATCATTTTCTGTCCCTGCGATGCTGGAATAATCGCGTACGGCACCCTCTGTATGGTTAGAAAGCGAATCAGAAAGCAGGTAATCAAAAAACGCCGCCCAACCTTCGTCCATCCAGGCATGGTCCTGCTCATTGATACCCATCATGAATGGAAAATAAGTATGGCTGATCTCGTGGAGCGTAAGTCCTAAGGGCGAGCGCGGAGCGGTGCTCACATCATTGCACATCATGGGGTATTCCATGCCGTCGTCTCCATTGAAAACGGTCATTACGGGGTACGGGAAGGGGTAGCCAGGGAGATAGGTGCTCATGGCTCTAATGCCATCTGCCGCAATTTTGGCTACCTGCGGGTAATCCGTTGAAGCTGTATTATAGGCAGCACTGACAAAGGTCCGTCGGCCTGTTTTGTCGTCTACGATTACAGAATTCGCATCCCAGTTATTGTGGTCACTGCTGGCAAACGCAAAATCCGGAACATCAGAGGCTTTGAAATGGAATCCGATATTGGAACGCTCGGAGGTTTTATAGACACCACCCATTTTCAGTTCTTTCTCAGAAAAAATAGAGATTACCGATGCACTCGAATGCGCCTTTTCCCAACGGGAAAAATATTCAGGACTCAGAATATCTGTAGCATTCTGCCATTCTCCCGTGGCCCAGACCTGAAAACCAGCTGGCATATTGATCGTAACGTCATAATCCGAAAAGTCGTTGTAAAACTCCTGCTGCCCTGTGTACGGAAAACTCGCCCAGCCATTTAGGTCATCGTACACCGCGATTTGCGGATACCAGTATGGCACAAAAAAGGTGCTGCTGTCGCAGACGCATTCCCGCGCCGAACCTTTGGCAGCAGGCAATGTGTAAGACCAGCGAACCATGAAGGTGACCGTTGATTTGGGCAATACAGGCGTATTTTTCAGCGAAATATCGAGGAAGGTAGCGAAGCGATTTTGATCGCTTGCATCTACGGGCATGCCATTAAAGGTCAGGTTCTCAATATGTGTACCCTCGTCGCTCACATCGCTGGGATCCAGGTCAGAGGATCGTTGTGCGCCTTTGCGGTAACGGTCGTGCTGGAGTTTGAAGCGGACCGATTTGAGTGTATCGGGGCTGTTGTTGGTGTAGGTAATGGTTTCATCTCCAGATAGCAGGCGTGTTTTAGGCTCGATCTTAGCGGCAATATTGTAGGCGGCGCGGTTTTGCCAATAATTCTGACCCGGTTTTCCATCCCAACTGCGGGTGCCACGGTCGTAAGATTTGAGGTAATTGCGCGGTAGGAAGAGCGAGGTTTGCGCGAATAAGGAATGGAGGGCAGCTAAAAAAGTGAGTGTCAAGAGGAATCTACCAAGCATAATTGTAATTTTTGAAAAATTAGGTTGCCAAGAACGGAAGAATATATCATTTCCTTCAACTTGCGATATCTTGTTTTGATCTGATTCAATATTTTATAAGGCCATAGGAGTTAAAAAAACAACCATTATTCTGCAATTTTTTTTCAATAGTGTCGTTTTTGGCGCAATAATTTTACTCATCCGTGGGCTCGCTGACAAAAAATATTTCTTTTTTGTCTCTACAAGAATGTATATTTGCATAAAGAAAATTCGCTGTTCCTTTTTGAGTGAGAAAACCGCGCTGTAATTGTGCGGAAAAACAGAACAGGTTTAGGGTATGCAGTTATCTAGTCGAGTGTACTGACTAACTGCTACTTCTTTATTCAAAACACGATCTCTTTATTTAATAACCATACTTCATTACATGTTCAGAAAGATCCTTTTACCTGTTGTAGCATTCTTGCTACTCGCCTTCAACGCTTCTGCCCAGCATAGAACCTGTGCTGCAGAGGAAGTACTCGCCCGCCAATTGTTGGAAAATCCTGAGATGCTCCAGGAAATTAAAAACATTGAAGCGCACACCCGCCAATTTGCACAATCCGGTGGCGCAGGCGATCGCGCCGTGATTACCATTCCAGTGGTGATCCACCTGGTGTATTTCGGTGCAGCACAAAATCTTTCCGACGCCCAATTGCTGTCGCAGATAGATGTGCTGAATGAAGATTTTCGCCGTACAAACGCCGATGCCGGAAATACACCTGCCGCATTTCAAAGCGTAGCTGCGGACTGTGAAGTCAATTTTTGCATGGCGCAACAAGACCCAAACGGCGCTGCTACCAATGGCATTGAACGCCGGAGCACTACGGTCAATGGCTTTGGCACCAATGACAACGTGAAGTACTTCTCGACTGGTGGTCTAAACATCTGGGACCGCAACAAGTACCTCAACCTATGGGTTTGTGACCTTACGGGCGGTTTGCTCGGCTATGCACAATTTCCTGGCGGCCCTGCAGCCACAGATGGTGTGGTATGCGATTATGCCTATTTCGGCCGGATCAATTCTACTCCACCTTATGACAAAGGCCGTACTGCCACCCACGAGGTGGGTCACTGGCTCAACTGCTACCATATCTGGGGCGACGATGGCACCTCCTGCACGGGTACAGACAACGTGGCTGATACGCCCAACCAGGCCGACGAAAACTATGGCTGCCCTGTATTTCCAGCGATCAGCTGTAACAATGGCCCAAATGGTGATATGTTCATGAACTACATGGACTACACCGATGATGGCTGTATGAATGTATTCTCCGCCGGCCAAAAGACCCGGATGCAATCTTTGTTCTCCGCGGGTGGAGCGCGGGTTGCCCTCGCCTCTTCACCAGGCTGCAGCGCACCCAGTGGCTGTGGAACACCATCCGGCCTTACGGCGACCAATATTACTCAGACCAGCGCTACCTGCAGCTGGAATGCGGTGGGCGGTGCAACTACCTACACTTTTGAGTGGAAGAAAAACGTCGATCCTACCTGGACAGTTGTACCTAACCTAACGGTTACTTCGCAAGCCCTCAGTGGCCTGACCCTTGGTACGCTGTATGACTACCGGGTGAAAACGATTTGCAATGGCGTGGAAAGCAGTTACGCTTCAGCGCAGTTCACCACCACTTCCAATTGCGTTGACCAGTATGAAGTGAACAACACGAATGCTACGGCTAAAGCTATCCCGATCAATACAGCCTTTACCGCACAGATCGCCACTTCGACCGACAAGGATTACTACCTGTTTGGCAATACTACAGCTCAAAAGAATATCAAAGTGGAACTGACCACTTTGCCCTTCGACTATGATCTGAAGCTGTACCGAAATACTACCCTGGTAGGCACTTCAGAAAATCCAGGAACTGCGAACGAACTAATCGTCCTGAACAACGCCACCGTTTCTACCAGCTACAAAGCATACGTATATGGTTACGGGGGCGCCTGGAGCAATACGCAATGCTATACCCTGAAGGCGAGCAGAAGTGCAACCGCCTGGCGTACCGACGGCTCCGACACCGAGCCCGGCGAAGAGATCTCCCTGGATGTGATCTTTGAAAATGCAGGCTTTGGTCTTTTCCCAAACCCGGCTACCGGACAGGTGACGGTGGAAGTTCCCATGGAAACAGATGGCAATGTTAGCGTTGCGATCCTGGATCCTGCGGGCAAAACCGCCCTCACACAGCAGCAAACGCTTAGTAAAGGCGAAAACCGCTTCACCTTCGATGTGAGCAACCTGCCTAACGGAGTGTACTTTGTACAAGTACGCAACGGCGAGTTCGCTAAGACGCGGAAATTGGTAGTGCAGAAGTAAGCGTTTCCGATTTTCGGTTTTAAATTCAGAAGCCGCCACGAGCAATCGTGGCGGCTTTTGTATTTCATATGAATATCCAATATCCAACAAGGAACGCCCAATGTCCAAATAGGTGCAGCTCCTGGAATTAGTTGCAAATCAACACAATGCGGTTCCTTTGAGCCATTACGCCGAACGCTCACCTTGGACATTGGGAGTTCCTTGTTGGACATTGGACATTTCCTACTCCTTGACAAACTTCCCACTCCAAATCTTCCCCCCAGCCCGCAGCGAAACAAAATACATTCCCGCCGGCAAATCCCCAACCGATACAGATACCCGCGCGCCAAATACGCCGGGCCGCAACACTTCTCTACCCATGGCATCGTATATCCATATCGATTCTATGGTAGATGGAGCTTGAATATCAAGCATAGCTGAAGCTGGATTGGGGGAGAGGATGAAATCTTTGTTGGTTGGTTCCGGAGCGGCAGAGATGGGGGTGGAGCAGGTGTCGGTGGAGTGGTCACCGACATACTTGGCGAAGTAGGGGGCTGGTTGGCCATCAATTTCAAAAAAAGAACCGCCCACATAAACCGTGTCGCGCCAAACAGCTACCGCATGTATTGCCCGATTAAAGATGGAATTGCCGATGCTGCACCACTTTTCTCCATCCCATTTGGCCAGGTTGTGAGCCTCGATACCACCAATACAATCAAAATAACCCGCTACATAGAGATTGTCTTTGTACACGAAAAGGTCGTCAATCGCTCCGTTAGGAGTGCATACTCCCCCAGCCAAATCATTCCAATGTTCACCATCCCAACTCATGATGCTGTTGCCGGGGTTTCCAATGGCTTTTGTGAAATAACCCGCTACATAAAGCTTATTCTGAAAGACCTCCAAGTCATGTAAGTTCGTGAGGCCGTCTACCAAGCCATCGCCAACTGTATGCCAAGAGTTCCCATCATAGCGTATAAGGTCATTGGTTTGTTGCCCATCTACCTCTACGACAAAATTTCCACCAAGGTAAATATCTCCCTTGTATTTGGCGACGCTGTTGGCGAGGATTGCTTCTCCGGGACCCGGATCTGGCACATCAAAAATGTACCATTTTTCACCGTCCCAACTGGCCAAGCCGCGGGCAGGTAGTGAATCTACGTAAGTTATATAACCGGCGACATAGAGCATGTCATCGGCAACGCAAAAATCGTATGCGGTAGCAGGAAAATAATTCATCGCCTCAATTCCATCTGAAACCCCTCCATCTAATGGCAGCCACTTTTGGCCGTCCCATCGCCCGATTCCGATGATTTGAGGTGTTGTTTCGTACGTGGAAGAACGCACTAGGCTTGCAATGATTTCGCCTTGATAAGAAATGATGGATGCAACACCCTCACACCCTCCATTCCAGCAATAGTTCATACTGCTGCTGCTGTCGGCCATCGAGTGGTAGAATACCTGGCCATCGTAGGAGACAATAGTGCCAGTACGCACACCATCAATTGACGTAAATTTTCCACCTATAAACATCTGATTTTTAATCGTGTCCGGGAATAGCTCATAAACTAGTGACTTGAATTGATTTGGGGCTTTCCATTGTTGAGCATTTATATTTGGTAAAAAGCAAGTCAAGCATATATAAACGCATGGAAGTATCTGACGAAGTAGAAAAGGTGCCATACTAAAAAAATGAAGCCGGGACGCTGTCGTTTTGACAACATCCCGGCTCAGGTTATTAGGTTAATGTGAAGACTTTACAAAAGTGCCAGACCATTGGCCCGTTGCAAAAGAAACTGTCATTAGATATGCTCCTGAAGGGAGATTTTTGGTGTCGATTTGTATCGCACCTTGCCCTATTGGAACCTTGGACTGTTGAATCAGTTTGCCTGTAATATCATAAATACTGATCGTACTAAGAGCGTCGTCCATATATTTTCCATCAATTTGCAGGAACAGCACCTCATCGCAAGGATTAGGCGAGGTTTTTACGGTATGCTCGGGCATTGTTTTTTCCTCAATTCCTACAAAAAGTCCGGGCGTTCCTATTTTGGTGATGATACCGTCAAATGGCCCGCCAAAATAACCTGAACTATAATAGGTTAGGGGAGTTTCTTTTGCAGTTGGGTAATCATCACTGACCAATTGTGTTCTACCTACCATAATACTGACAAAGCCAGGTTCAGAACCTAAAGAGGCGACGGCAATCCCAGTCCCGTTATCATTATTTCGGCTGCCCAGATAGGTGCAATAGTTTAATTTAAAATCGGGCGCAAGCGCAGCAACGAAAGCGTCTTTACCGCCCGAATGATTGGGGAAATACCAAGGTGGAGATGGATTTGACCAAATTACTGGCAGGCCGTTATCAGCGGCTCCTGTGATAAAGATGCTGCCGTCAGGGGCAATGTCAATACCATTGCAAGGTTGTAGTTCCGGGAATGCAAAAGAAAAGATATCCGTTGACTCGCCGTTTACTCCTCCGAAATAGCGTGAATGAAGCAATGTGCCATTTGTTGAGAATCTTGCTAAAAAAAGGTCTCCACCTTCCATAGTCGCATCATCAACATTGGGATTCCCAGAACTAACAATTGGGAAACCTTGGCCCACTGTGCTGCTAGTACTACCCAATACTACCATGTTATTGCTATTGGCATCATATGCAATACCAGAACAGCGATCTCCACTTGTGCCCCCAATATAAGTACACCATGTCAACTCGCGATTACCCGCAAACTTAGCAACGAAGCCATCTTTGGCTCCCTTATAAGTCAAGCCCCCTCCGATGGGAAACTTATCATTGTTGCTTGCGTCGCCAATGACTAGACCTACTACAAATAGATTGCCATCCGCGTCCGCTTTGACATCCGTTGCCGCGTTCCCTTCATTGGGCTCAGGATTGTTTGGGCCAAATTTTGTAGCCCATAATAAATGATCCGTAGCATTAAAAGTGCCAATGAACATGTCGCCAAATGATTGCTGGTGCGCATTTCCTCCAGGATTGACATTTTGCCACGTGCCAGCATTTACAATATCATGCGCAAAACCGACCACTGCTACCCCTCCATTCTCCATTGCTTCCACTCCAAGCACATCTTCGTTCAATTTGCCCCCATCTCCAAAATAAGTGGCCCATTTCAATTGACCTAAATCCTTGGTCATTCTCACCACTGCCCCACGGGTAAGTGGAATGTTGCCATAGTTGATGTCGTGATGCCCCCCATTAGGGTTTTTAAACATGTCAGGATCCCATTCAACAGCCGCTCCCCCGACATATAAAAATTCTGCAGCACCTACAGAAATATCATGAGCACGCTCTCTAATATCTCCGTTTGCAACCCCGCTACCACCAATCATTGTAAACCAAACAGGAACTCCACTTATTGAGAATTTGTTGATTGCCCAATCGGACTCGCCTTGAGCACTAAGCACAAAATTGCCAACTGGAAAATTTTGACTTCTGGATTGGCCACATGTATATACCCTATATTGTTGATCAATATCTACGGCTGTTTCTGTATCAAAGCCTGTCCAACCATAGTAGGTACTCCACCATGAAGGAACCTCATAATCATCATCCCTTCCCTTCCCCGTTTTCAAAATCAATGAACTCCCCCCAGGCACACTACCCACTGAAAACCCCACTGAGCCATCTGAATTCAGCACAAAAGCAGGTGCCCAGCTTGGAGCACTTTCCGTGCCGCTGGCATCACAGAACAGGGCCGTTGGAGCGGCCAGAATCAAATCCTCCAAATCAGTTTCTACCCGCAACGAGCCATTCGATTGGATAGAAATGGCTGTTTGCCCCGTGAAACGCATTTGGATATGGCCCGGGGTACTGCCCGGCTTGCATATAAAGCGCATGAAAAAGCCGTCTTGTCCCAGGCCGTACAACGCGTCTATGTTCGTGTAAATATCCGGGTGCAATACTTTGTTTTCGAGCGGCACCCGCTCGCGGCCTTCCGGAATATGGCCGAGGTAGTAGTTGTGAAAGTCATCTTGCCGTTCGAGACCTGTGGCGATCGTAGCGCCGCCGCCTTGTCCATGACTCTCGAACGTAAGGTCAATCCTTGTCATGGTATCGACTGTGGAGGCCGAAGTGTCTATGTGCGAAAAGGCAAAGCTGGCCCGGTCATCCAAAATGTACACATTGGGGTAATTGCTGCGGGTATAGTAGCGTACCTCGTCCGCGGGCCGCTCGTCGGTATTGAGCAGCTGGCCCCGGTTTTCTATAAAGGGCGAATTCACCGTCTCGCCTATCGGCATCAGCAAGGAGTGCCGGGTGTATTTGATCGTCAGGGTAGATGCTCCGGAGGTGCCGGAAAGTAAAAAGTTGCCCGAACCATCAGAAGTGACTTGTTGGGCCGCGTCGTCCTCATTGGCGTAGCCGTTGTAGGTGTCACTCCAGCGGAGCGAACCGTCGTTGGCGTAGAAGATGGCGAGAAAATCCTTGTTCCCCTTTAGCGTAGTATAGCCCCCTACAAACACCTCCTGGGCCGAAGTCAGGGCAATACCCGTGAATTCGCCCGCGCCAGCTGCATTGTCGCCCGTGGCAGTAAGCAGGCTTCCTGAAGGGGAGTATTTGAGCAGCACACCATTTCGGTCACTCGCAGTGGTATAACCCGCCACAAAAACATTGCCCGCAGTGTCTACTGCAATGCTGCGGCCAGCGTCGTCGAGGTTGGCCGCTCCGTTCCAGTTGGCAGTCCAGAGGATCGCAAGCGTAGGAGACAATTTAATGGTCTTGATGTTGAATCCCTGGCCGGAGACGCCAAGTGCGCCCGTCAGGTATACGTTTCCAGCGGCATCCGTGGTGGCTGCACTGACCAGTTCAATATTGGTTCCGCCTGCGCTGGTAATGGTAGCGCCTACAAACGATCCGTTGGATTGTTCGTACCGAAGCACCGCGTATTCCCAGGTGTTGAAATTGGTCTGTGTGGCGCCCGTGACGAAGACGCGCGTCCCAAGCAGCGACAGCGTAGCTCCTGCGTCGATGAGGGAGGCGTTGTCCCAGGTTTGGGTCCAGTTCAAGGTTCCGTTCGAGGCATAGCACAGTGTGAGAGCATCCATGTTCGGAAAAGTCTGCGTTGCCATGCCGGTCACAAAAATATCGCCGCTGGCATTGCAGATCACCGCCGAGCCAACGTCGGTGCCTGTACCAGCTCCATTATAGGTATGGTGCCATTGTTTGGTGCCAGAGGAATTGTACTTGACCAGATAAAGATCCTGGCCATTGCCTGAGCCATTATACGCTGAACCCGTCACGAGTACATTGCCCGATGCATCAAGCGCAATGCCACCCACATGGGTGCTGCCGCCCGCACCAAGATCGAAGTTGGCCACCCAAGTGGTGGTTCCGCTGGACGAATACTTGGTGAGCCGCATGCCATACGTATTGGTGGAAATAAGGACGGAGCTGGCCGTGTAGGAAACCCCTCCAGTTCCGGCAATGGTTACGACTCTGTTGATGAATCCAGGGGAAACGGCACCGCCTGTCTGCGTCCAGGCTCGGTAGAAGATGGATTGGGGTTGTGCGCTGAGAATGTTTGGAAGAAAAATACCCATGAGCATTACCGCGACAACAAAACTAAGAACTCGGTGGATTGGTGGATTGGTGGATTGGTAATTTAAAACGTTTTTCATTTCTTTGGTGAATGTTTAAAATTTGAAAATGGTTTGTGATCTCCATTGGGTGAACCAATGAACGAATACACAGTAAAAGATTGGATTGAAAACCCCGCTTTCGCCTCTGTTTTCGCTAAAAAAACTAATAGCGAGCCGGTGATAGCGGTTAATGAAGATTAGCGTGATTGGCCTCCATGGAGGCCTGGCACTGAGCCGCATTTGCTTTTACCCGTCGATCGTAAACTTTAGGCGAGAAGGCTCATGCAGCAAAAAAATATTGGCCAATGGATTACACCTTGTCCCGGCGCACTCGAGCGAGGAAACTTAAAGGCAAACAAAATTACTAAACAATATTCAAACGACCAAATATAACGTGCAAGGTTAACACATGTCCCAGTGTATATCTGCCAAAAAATGGGCCAGAGCACAACATACGTTGCATTTTGGGCCTATATTAATTCTGCTACAAGCAGTCAAAAACTCCCGCCTTGGGTATCCTTGGAGGGGCACCTGCCGAGGCGGAAAACGAATAACCAATATCCAACAAGGAACGCCCAATGTCCAAATGGGCGCTGCTCCTGGAATCAGTTGTAAATCAACATATTTAGGTCACTGTGAGCAATTACGCCGAACGCTCAACTTGGACATTGGGAGTTCCTTGTTGGATATTGGATATTCCCTATCCCCGCACCAATTCAATATACCCACTCAACACCCCAGGCCGAAGCACCACCCCTCCTACACGGCTTTCGTACACTTTACATACAAAGAAGTAAGTGCCTTCGGAAAGTTCGTTTCCTTTTTCATTGGTGCCATTCCAATTGATATTGGGGTCGGTGGTTTGAAAAACCAGGTTTCCCCAGCGGTTGAAGATCTGCATATCAATGCTTTGAATAAAACGCCAGCCAGGGAAGGGCGTGTACAGATCATTGGCGCCGTCGCCATTCGGCGTGAAGGCGTTCGGGAGCTCATAGTTGGGACAATTGTCCACACAAAAAAGGTTGCTCAACAGGCTCTCGTTGCCCACAGAGTCGATCGCCGAAACTGCGTAGCAACCCGCTAGCTGATTCTCCAGATAGTGGTCGTAGGTAATGTTGGTGGCATCTTGCTGATCTGTAAGCAGACTTAGGGGTCCGCCCTCCAGGGGCGTATACCAGATGTTGTAGGTTACCACATCGTCGCTGCCGTCGCAGGCAAGGTTGGGGTTTGTCCAGGAGAGGTGATTCAGGTAGGGTGGGCCCGGATTGGCAGCGTTGGGATCATCGCACAGGTTATGGACCGTTAGTACTGGCGCACAAGGAGGAACAGAGTCAATGGGTACCCCACAGCTCTCCTCTGATTTGTTGAACAAAGGATTCAGCAATCCGCCCACCTTATAAGTGCCCTCGCTTTGAACATAATAACAGTATTCCTGCCCATTGATCAAACCCCGGTCATAATAGGTTTTAGTGGTAGAATTGCCAATAATATCGAACAAGCCTGTCAGGTCGTTTTTCCGGAAAATTTTATAATCATAATTGTTCCAGGGCACCTTTTCCTGCCAGGAAAGTATGTTCGTTTGGTCCGTTGAGGTCACCGTCAGAAAGATCGAAGAAGCATCCGGGGTGGTCCCAAGCAAATTGGTTCCCTTCACGTAAAAATCAACTTTGTATCGGTAGGGCCCGCCCACGGTGTTGAGGTTTTCATCAAACTCAAAAATCGTGTCATTGGCCTGCCCAAAGGTATTGGCAACAAAGGAGGCTCCTGGAATTTCCGTATATACACCCCCTGTAAACCCAGGCGCCCGAAGCAGCTGATAGCGATAGGGGCCGGGATTTAGAATGGTATCCAAATCGCCCGGCACAGGTTTTGACCAGGCGATCCGCATCTTGCCGGTGGCAGGATCGGTCGCTTCTACCGATACATTCGTAATGAGTGGCAGATCGCGGGGGAGTTGGGCGCAGACCTCCTTGGATGCAAGGCTTTCCACAACATTATAAGGGTACCCCCCGGAAGAAATACGAGCGAATTTGGCCAATACGCGGTAACAATAGGTTCGTCCGCGTTCCACCTGGGTGTCTTTGTAATAATATCGCCCATCTTTCAGGGTTTTGGTCACTGCTACCAATTGGGTGTAGCCTTTTCCTGCAAGGCCAGGTGTGCAGGTGTCGACAACGAATGGGTTGCTGCCTTCACGTCGCCAGACCGAAAAACCGAGGAAATAGTTGTTCGCTGCACCCTCACAAACATAAGGATTTGCCCAGCTTAGTTCGATGTTGTCAAATTGGGCGTTGGCCTGTAAGTCTTCCGGAGATGGCCCTACTACCTTAATTGTTACAGTGTGCAAATCAGCCAATTGGGGTGTGGTGAGGGAATCCGTAGCTTTAAAAACGACGGAATAAGGCTGATTGGAAATATGCTCGCAGGCGGTAGCCCAGTGAAATATGCCAGCCGCAGGCGAATGGCCCCAGATGCTCGGCGCAATGAAGGTAGCCGGGCTGAAGGGTGATGTGAGGGGTGCTCCCAATGCGGTTAGTAAAATTAAATTCGTTGCATCGACATCGATTCCAGTGACTAAAAAATCGACATTTAAACCAGCTACCACACATATTTTCTCAACGGTATGGACTTCAGGAGGGTTGTTGTCGCAGGCGGATACAAAGATCTGCATGTCACGGATGGTGACGTCAATGATCTTGCCCTTGCGCCAGGAAATAATAGTGAATGCGATGTTGTAAACGCCCGCTACCTGTGGCGATTGCCATAAAATATCGCCAGATCGTGGGTCAAGTTGAAGAACGTTATTGGGACCTGGCAGTATTTCATCTGGGAAAGAATAGTTGGGCACTTCCACCCCGGGTCCTTGAAGCGGTACGATGAGTTCGTAAGAAAGACTGTCGCCATCCGGATCTGAGGCATTGGGATTGTGCTTATAGGGTTTTCCGACACAGGCATTGTCTACAGGAGGCTGCAAGAGATAAGGTGTAGTATTGGAGCCGCCAAATTGGGCATCCTGGAAAATGTACGTGGTTTGGATGTGAAATGGCACATTGTCCGAAGCTGGCGGATTAACATTGATAATACCTCCGATCCGGTTTTGGTCTGTCATAGAAATGGTATAGGAGGCTGGCCCGGCGTAGGTATGTTCCTCTATATAGGTATTGTATTTTATATCATTGCCCAGCTGGACACCTTGCGGTGGAAAACCTCCTCCATTTTTGCGTTGTACTTTTTGGAGTAGCCCGTCACCCCAGTTTATCTCCAGCGTGTCACGGTCGGCGTTTACGCTGCTGGTTTTGGTCCAGGTAATGATGGTGGCACGAATGGTGAGGGGCCCTATTTGCTCTATGTGAATCTCTCCGGCGCGGTTGTGCGTGGCAAAAAGTGCCATGGGTGCAGCCAAAAAAACGAGGAGCGGAAGCAGTTGTTTAGGTTTCATATTCAACGGTAGTTGGTTCACGGTACAAGAGTACAAATTTCTCCGTTAGGCTGCCTAAGCAAACAGAGCCTTTGTCAATTTTGACAAAAAAGCAGAGGGGCTGAAGCAGGGTTGCCTGAGTTTTATCTGGGGAGATTTTTCTGCCTGGAACGAGGCCGAAAAATTTGCGCTACAAGCCCTTGCGCAAACGCGCCACCGGAATATTCAACTGCTCGCGATACTTTGCGACCGTTCGCCGTGCGATGTTGTAGCCTTTTTTGAGCAGAATGGATTTGAGCTTTTCGTCGGAAAGCGGTCGGCGCTTGTGTTCTTCGGCAATGACTTCCGAGAGGATCTTTTTTACTTCTAACGTGGAGACTTCTTCGCCATCCTGCGTACTTAGGCTTTCTGAGAAAAATTCTTTGAGACGCTTGGTTCCGAATTCTGTTTGTACATATTTGGAGTTTGCCACACGACTAACGGTCGAAATATCGAGACTTGTAACGTCAGCAATGTCCTTGAGGATCATTGGCCGGATCTTCTTTTGGTCGCCGGTAAGGAAATATTCTTCCTGGTGTTTAAGAATAGCGCCCATGGTCAGCATCATAGTCTGTTGACGTTGTTTGATGGCATCAATGAACCACTTGGCAGAGTCTATTTTTTGCTTGATAAAAAGAACGGCTTCTTTTTCTTTTTTGTTGGCGCGGCGCCCGTTTCGGCCATCGTGGAAAGCCTTGAGCATATCTCGATATTGGTCGTTGATGCGCAGATCCGGGGCGTTTCGGGCATTGAGCGTTAGTTCGAGTTCGCCGTCTCGATTATTTACCAGGTAGTCGGGGACGACATAATTATGCGCCCGATCGCCTTTGGAAGCGAAACCACTGGCTGGCTTAGGGTTGAGTTTTAGGATCTCGTTGATCGCGTCGCGAAGGTCCTCTTCTTCGATGCCAAGCTGGCGACATAGTTTGGGATAGTGCTTTTTGGTAAACTCATCAAAATATTGGTCAATGATGCGCAGGGCAATCTGAATCACAATTTTATCTTCGTGCTTGAGCGAGTCATCATCTTGTCGGAGTCTGTATTTGAGCTGCAGGATCAAACATTCCTGAAGATCTCGGGCGCCTATGCCCGGGGGGTCGAAACGTTGTATTTTTTGAAGGATTTGCTTGATTTCCTTTTCGTGTGTGCTGATATTTTGACTGAATAGCAGATCATCTACCATTGCGGAGGGGTCGCGGCGGAGATATCCATCATCATCAATGGAGCCGATGATTTGCAGCGCAATAGCATGTTCGCGCTCATCGTCGAGTTTGAGCATGCCCAATTGTTGTTCCAGATATTCGTGGAATGTATTCTCAAACGCTAAGGGCACTTGCTTGTCTTCCTGGTCGCCGCCCCGGCTGTCATCGCGGGTTTTGTAAGTAGACGGATCATCTTCGATGAAGTCGATCAGATAATCGTCGAGATCGGGGCCGTCTTCGTCCCGAAGAATAGCGGAATCATCGTCATCAGCGTAATCGTCAGTCGATTCGCGTTCTGTTTCATGGATTATGTCGTCGTTCGTACTGATCGTATCACTTGCCCCCAAATCATCCTCTATTTGACCGCTTTCGGCTTTTTGTTCCCGCTCGTAGTAGCTTAAATCGGCATCCGACAAGTCCATATCACTCAGACCTTCAGAGAGGTCTGCGGTTTCGTCGCCTTCTTCGAGGGCGGGATTTGCTTCGAGTTCTTCTTCAATGCGTTGTTCGAGTGTTGCCGTAGGAATCTGCAGCAGCTTCATTAACTGAATCTGCTGTGGGGAGAGTTTTTGCTGAAGTTTTTGAGAGAGCGACTGCCTCGGACCGTAAGAAAATGCCATTGAACGATTAGAAGTTTTCGGATTGAAGGTTTGATGTGCGAAATAGATGGGATTAAAAAAAGGCCCTATCAAATAAAAGGCCAAGTTTTAGATTTGAATGCGTTTTAATGAGTAGTCTGGGTTGAAAATAAGGCCATTAAAACATCTAAAATGTTGATTTTCAATATTTAATTAAAGGTGCTTTTCGAAAATTAGCCAACAAAAATAGTTAAAAATACTTGGCAAGGTTACGGTATTTTTCTAATTTAAAAGGGAAATTTAACATATTATATAAATGCAGAAAATATCAAAACAATTCCCCTTGATCAGCAAATCGATTTGGGTTTTCATGCCGTAGGAGGAGCATTTTAGTGTCAAGACCATAAAAGTAGCCGATCAATTGACCAGATTTTCCAATAACCCGGTGGCAAGGCACTATAATGGCGATGGGATTGCTTCGATTGGCCATGCCCACGGCACGTACGGCGGCTGGATTGCCTACCCGTTCTGCGATATCTGAGTAGCTGGCAGTTTTGCCGAATGGGATTTTTAATAATTCGGCCCAAACTTGGCGGTGAAAGGCAGGCCTTCCCTCCAAATCCAGTTTCAACTCAAAATCCTGCCGTGTCCCCGCAAAATACTCCGAAATCTGCCGGGCACACTCCGCAACTGGGTGATTTTCTGGTGTGTCACTGACTTCTTTCGCATCGGGATCTGCGGAAGTCTTGCGCCCCTCGGAAAGCTGGGCCGTACGTACGCCCAATTCGCTGCCGGATATTTCCATATATCCAATTGGGGTTGGAATGAGGTGCCTGACTAGCATGATTTATAGAATCAGTTGAAAGTTAATATTCACCCGTTCCGTAGTAATTAAAACACATAAACGGTCTGAAAATATAAACAGTGCTGGTTCCAACTCTTTCCGCCCTGTGGAGAAGTGCGGGAATCATAGAGCAGCACCAGCGAGCGATTCCAACGCACCGTGAAACCAAAATGCCGGTTCACAAAAAAATTAGCACCCAGCACCAAACTGAGGTCGTTTTTTGTCAGGTAATCAGGTGCTACACTATTGAGCCAGTTAAATTCATCGTCTGCTTTTGAACTAAAAAGGCGGGCGTATGAAAGTCCTGCGTTGAAGGCCACCTTGTAATAGTTAAAATTTGCATCATCATACTCAATCAGCCAATCCTTAAAATGCCATTGAATGGGCACCTCGATATAGTTGAGGGTCAAGGCAAAGGGATTCGGATCATAGTCGTTGGGAATGAGTTCGTTTTGGCAGCCACGTTGGGTGTAGAGGATTTCCATACTGGCCTCCATACGCCCTTTGAGGCGGGTTATAACCCTAAGCCCGCTTTGTAAACCGAGTTTGTTGTAGCCCGCTGAAAGGTCGCCGTCTATCTGGGAGGCTGTAAGGCCCAATACTGCTCCGGCACGGAAGCGGGGCTGCGCTGCAACCAATAGCGGGAGGAAGACAAGGAGTAGGAAAAAGAGTTTCTTTTGCATAACTTGAATAGATGTGGTCAATGTGAATAAATGTGGCAATGGGTGGTCTGACTTGCGATTGCTTGCCAGGGTTCGAAAGCTTCATTGATAGACCTTTTGGTTAATTCTGAACGGTTTGGACAAATCACCGAATCACCGAATCATCAAATCCACAATCTTGACCTATTTTTGCCGGACAAAATTGCTGCGAAAACCCGAGACAATATGCGCTATACGCAAACTACCCTTAAAAAAATTGAAGACATCTTCGATGAACTGGATTACGCGGTCCGTTACGAGAAGGGTAGTTTTCAAAGTGGCTACTGTCTTGTAGAGAGCCGCCGTGTGGCTGTGGTCAATAAGTTTTTTGATATTGAAGCGCGGATCAACACGCTGCTGGATATTCTTTCTAAACTGGAATATGATCCGGCGTTGCTTTCTGAGCAGGCGAAAGATCAGATGGAGAAGTGGAAGAAGAGTGGGGAGTAGCACACTACTGGACATTTTTGTTTTGCTCAAAGATCTATAAGGTTTCTAAAAACCTTATAGATCTCGATTTTAAAAAATGTCCAGTTGTATGGGGGAGTAGTTTCAATTTTAAAGTTGGACAGGCCAAGTTAAAAGTGGAAAGTTGCGGATGTTTCATTTTTTGCTTATTTTTGAATAAGCAAATCTCCCGCACCGATGAATTCCTTCAGTTTTTCTACGCGTCCGTTACCAACCTCTTTCGAAGGGGTTTTCTTTGTAACACTTCGGCTTTGGGATGCGCTACCAGAGAATTTTGGGCAAAACCTGGGGATTCAATATTACACGAGCCAGGTCAAATTTGCCCTTTTCCCCGATGGCGCCTCGAAATTGCACCAAGCCAGAAAGCGCCTTTTTGCCCGCTTCGACCAGGCCCTGGATCTGGAAAAATACGGTCACAGCTATCTCCGAGAACCCGAATTGGCCCATATCGTAGCAGCGGAAATCCGCCGGCTGGATGGCGTCCTGTATGACTTGCGGGCATTTTCCTTGATGCCCAATCATGTGCATCTTTTGATCAGATTGCAGGACAAAGCGCTCGATGCTTCGCCATTGGATGATTTCGAATGCATTCAATATCAACCCTTGCGCGATATCGTGCGAAAAATTCAGGGCGCTACAGAACTGCCATTGAAAAAGGCGCTGCGGCGATTGCTTACTGTTTCGACGCGGTTTCAAAAATATACGCCAAAAGGAAGTGTGAAAATAGAGGGGAAATTTTGGCACGAACGATCCTTTGATTTTCAACTAAAGGATGCGGTTGAATTTGAAAAAGTTAGCCACTATATCCTTCAAAATCCGGTCAGGGCTGAGTTGGGGAAGGATTCAATGGACTAGCCGTTTTCGTATGGGAAAATTCAAGGTATCAATTAAAAAGGGTCCAGTAGTATGTATTGGTACTTACCCCAAAAAGCAAAGCGCCCGTCCGAAAAAAATCCGAACGGGCGCTTGCCACTTTAAACTTGCAACTATAAGCTTGCAACTATTTACTTATTCACCACCAACTTCCGGACACCAACTTCCTGTCCAGTGCGGAGACGTAGCAAATAAACGCCACTTGGCAGATTCGTACAGTCAATTCTGACCACACTTTCCTGCTCACTGACATCAGTGAGTAGAATACGCCCTGTAGCGTCAACCACCGTAATCTCCAAAGTAGAAGTTACCGGAAGGCCGAAGACAACATTGGTGAAACCGCTGGTCGGATTTGGCTGGAGGCTGATGCCTGTAAGCCAGGTTGGTTCTTTTGCGCTGCTGGTATTCTGTACTTTGATGCCATCTTCTGCATAAGTGCAGCCATTTGCATCAGTGATCTGTACTTTATAACTGCCTTCGCCGAGGCCGGTAACATCTTCTGTATTGGCAATCACGTTGGCATTTTCGTCAGTCCACTCATATTGGAATGGGCCCGTGCCGCCAGTTACCGTAATGTCAATAGAGCCAACATGCTGGCTGTTCAGGTCATTGTTTACGGTTATTCCCGGGAACTCAACTGCGGTGGTTACGGTTACATCGAAGCTGCATGATCCATTGTTACCGCTTGCATCCGTATAAGTGTAGGTTACTACGGTTGTGCCTTCAGGGAAGCTGGAACCACTTGCGAGGCCTTCCAAAGCCCAGTGGCCATTGCCGGCAAGTAAGCAGTTGTCTTCAGCCACCGGAGATGCGTAGTTCACTACATTATTGTAGGAACATGTAAGGATATCGGTAGGGCAAGTTAGAACTGGAACGATATTGTCTACAACATTTACCTGGGCAGTAGTAGCGGCTGTGTTGCCGGAAAGGTCTGTTACGGTCAGCGTTACAGTTTGTAGTCCAATGTTGGAACAGTCAAAGCTCTGTGGGCTGATATTCGTACCTGCAACACCACAATTGTCGCTAAATTGTGCAGACAAATCAGCAAGCGTTACTTGTACCGATCCATTGGTATTTAGGGCAAGTGTTGCATTTTGGGCACTGATCGTTGGCAACTCATTATCTGAGGAGGTAAGCGATACGGATGTGCCGGACTCACAGCCGTTGTCGTCAGTCACCTGAACTGAGTAGTCACCTGCAGGGACATCAGAAAGGGTATTGCCCGTCGCACCATTGCTCCAAAGGAATGCGTATGGCTGGGTTCCACCAGAGATTGACGCAGTGGCAGCGCCAGTTGCATCATTTGGACAAAGTGGATTGACTGTTTGAACATCCCAAGCGGAGTATGGTGATGGCTCGTCAATTATAACAGTGTTGCTTACGTTACATCCGTTCGCATCCAAAATGTTTAAGGTGTATGTACCACCCGACAGGTTAGCAATTGTGGCCGTGGTACCACCATTGCTCCAGGCATAATTGAACGGTGCAGTACCGCCTTGTAATGACACGGTAACAGCACCATTTGCAGCACCTGCGCAGGATACATTCACGATGGTATTCTGTGCCGAAATGGCGCAGAGGAAGGATGAAACTTCTACAGATTGTTCGATCGTACAGCCATTTTCATCCGTTATGATCACCGTGTAAGAGCCAGGTGCAAGATTTATGGTAGTCTGAAGTACGGTACCATTACTCCAGGCATAGCTGTATGCGCCTGTGCCGCCTGTCGGATTGGCTGTTGCCGTTCCGTCATTTGCGCCCAGGGCAGTTTCTGCTGTCGTGGTTGCATTTGCAAGCAGCTGTGATGGTTGGCCAATGTTGATGCTCAGTACTGCAGGGCAGCCGTTACCATCTGTGACATTAACGGTGTAAAGTCCAGCACTAAGATTGCTTACTGAGGGCGTGACCTCACCATTGCTCCAGGCGAAAGTCATGGGGCTTGCCCCTGCGGTAATTACTACTTCAGCAGCGCCATTGTTGGCGCCATTACAGCTTAGATTGGTGCCTGAAATATTGGCAGCAAGGAAGCAGTTGAAGGCATTGACCGTTACGGTTTCAATGGCAGTACATCCGTTGGCATCGGTTACGACTACATTGTAACTCCCTGGTGCCAGACCAGAAATGGTTTGCGTAGTGCCACCATTGTTCCAGGCATAATTGTAATCAGCAACCCCTCCGGCAGCATTAGCGCTTGCTGATCCGTCATTTTGACCAAAGGCAGATTGTGCCGTAGCACTGGCATTTACGGTCAAAACATCAGGCTGATCAATGAGAATTGAGGCCGTAGCTTCGCAGTTTTCTCCATCCGTTACGACCACAACATATGTGCCAGATGCCAGGCCTGCGATAGTAGCTGTGCTGCCACCATTGCTCCAGGCATAGGCATAGGAACCGTTTCCGCCCAAACCGACTGCGGTAGCCTGGCCGTTTGCGCCACCGTTACAAAGTACATTTGATTGTACCGAAATGGCCGCAGCTACCAATGGGCTTAGCGCCACACTGGTTGAAGCAGTTTGGGTACAACCATTGTCTGAATTTGAAACTAAAATGGAATAATCTCCCACTCCATCTACGATCGGGGTTTGGGTGTTTTCACCCGAAACAATATTTCCGCCGTTGGAGGCTGTCCAAACGTAACTGATGCTTGGTCCTTGTGAGGAACCCGTACCATTAAGTTGTATTTGGGCGGCATTGCAATTCAAATTGCCTGGCGCAATTGCGGATGCCGTTGGTGGAAGCGTGTTCAGGATAACTGCAGCAGCAGCCGTTGAAGTACATCCGTTTAGCGTATCCGTAACAACCAGGCTGTAAGAGCCAGCATCTACAACTGTAGGATTCTGCAAGCCAGAGATAAAGTTATTAGGGCCTGTCCAGGCGTAGGAAGCGGTGGTGTCAGGTGTTGCGCCCAAGATCACCACACTGTTTACCAAACAGGTTAGCGTATTCCCTGTTGCCGAAGCACCCGGGACATTTGTATTGGAAATCACGTTGGCAGTAGCCGTACTGGTACAGGTCGTGATGCTGTCAGTTACCACTACAATGTAAGAGCCAGACACATTTACCGTCGGACTTTGTTGCGTAGAGGAGTAATTGTTTGGCCCGGTCCATGAGAACGTTGGACTTGCAGCATTGGATGTAGTCGTGAGCTTGATAGACGAAATATTACAGTTTAGCGTACCACTGGTAGTGGAGAGCAGAGGTGCTGCAGTGCCAGTCACATTAACCAGGGATGTTTTAGTGCAACCATTGGTGCTGTTGGTTACTTTCAGGGTGTAATCACCTACTCCGTTCACCACAGGATTGAGTGTGGTGCTACCGCTGACGATGTTTCCGCCGTTAGAGGCCGTCCAAAGATAGCTAAAATTAGCGCCAGAAGAACCGGATCCTTGCAAGGTAGCCAACGGCATGGTGCAAGAAATATTTTGCGATGGCCCGGCATCCGCAGTAGGCTGATTCAAATCAGCCGTTACAGGTTTGCTGGCAAAGGATACACAAGATGTTATCGTGTTGGTGACTTGTAAAGTGTAGGATGCGGGTGCATCAACAATCGGGGTCGGAGTTGTCACGCCGCTCACGATGTGTCCTCCAATCCCGGCATACCAAAGGTATGAAATATCAGGCCCTGAGCTTGAGCCTGTCCCGTTGAGTTGGATAGCTGGCTGGCTACAAGTAATGATACCAGGGTTGGCAATGGAGGCTGTTGGATAAACCGCAGGGGCCATGTTTACCGTAATACTCACCTTGCAATTGTTGCCGTCTGTTACACTCACAATATGGTTGCCCGCATTGAGGTTGAAAGCGGTTTCTCCATTTTGGCCATTTTGCCAATTGTAGGTATAATTGTTGCTCCAGCCACCGCTTGCTTGCACGGTAGCGCTTCCTAAAATACCGTTACACCCAACAGGCGTAGAGGATTCTAATGCAAGGGATAGGGCAGCGGAAGGTCCTTCTACTTCGATTGGGCCAGCGATACCGATTGTGCCGATACGCCCGGTTACGGTGATAGTATAAGAGCCTGCAGGGATGTTGCTAATGTCCTGGGTAGTAGCACCATTGCTCCAAAGATAGGTATAAGGAGGTACACCGCCACTTGGGGTGATGTCAATGGCTCCGGTGCTGGTTCCGTAGCATTTTATGTTGGTAATGGTGTTGGTTGCAATGAGCAATGCGGGAGGCCCGCAATGTGATTGGTGAAAGTCGTAGAGCCCTGAGGTGGGCAATTGCCCCGCCTCGTACACTTTTCTGTCGTAAGGACAAATAGCGAAGATGGTTGGATAATAATTGATTTGGTATGAATTGGCGATGGCAGGGCCCTGCTGGTGTATGATTGGGTAAGGTGTACCAGCCACCCAGTTTCCTTGCGTGCCACCTACACAGCCAGTTGGGCCATAAAGACAAGCCAGGTTGGTGGAAGGATCGCCTTCCATGAAAAATACCCGGACTTCGTTGGTGCCATTGGGGCCATAAGTGTTATATAGATCTTCTAGCGCGCCGGAGTTGTGGTAGTTCCAACAAGGGCCGCACCAGGTAGCCGAGACATCCATGAAAACGGTATACCCGGAATCAAGTAGGGCGTACAAGTGGTGGGATTTACCGTTTAAATCAGTGGCCGTCCAGTCAGGCGCAGTACTCCCATCCGGGATTTGCGCATACACGGAGGTCCAACTCATTATGGCAAATAATAAAAGTAAAAATTGCTTTTGCATAAGCTGTCAACGAGAAAAAGGTGGTGGTGAAAAAAATATCGGGCGAAAAGTACAATTCCTTGGCGAAATATATTTTTTCAATTAAATTATTTCGCTAAGACGGTGCTATGCGGACAATCTTCAACAAAAAGGAGGTCTTTATTAAGGGATAATATCTCAACCAAATTTTAAAAAGGCAAATCATTCCTGTAATCCTTTAACTCTTCCTCGGTCAAACATGGCGCCACTTCATATTCACTTCGCCAATCGCGTACGGGCATTCGCTCCAGCGGATACCAATTGCCCCACCAGTCAAAATATTCCAGGTTGTTGAAATTCAACTTGTAGTCAAACTCGCTCGGTACATCGTATACAAAACCTGGATAGTAATACCGACGATTGTGCTCGATCGCAAATTCGATCTCTTTCAACATGGTAAATGTACCGAGGCCACGCTTTCGCTCCTCCTGATCATGAATACAATAGTTCCCCGCCATGCTTTTGCGGCCCATATGAAAATAACTTGTGGCCACCAGACGCTCTCCGCTGAATACATCGAATTGAATTCCGTAACAAGGCATAAGGCTACTGAACGCACTAAAAAAACCATAAATGCTCTCCGGACGATTATGCCGGAATCGCTGCGCGTGCCGCTCAAACAACATCTCATGCATCAGCTCAATGCGGATGGGACGGCGAAGAATGACCAGATCCTTATTGCGCAACAAACATTTTCGCTGGCTTTTGCTGAATTCAAAATTGTGTAAATCTATTCGCAACAGTACGACCCGGCAGGGTTGCCCGCGCCATTCCCAGAAATTCCGACGAAAAATCTGATCCGACCAATACGTCCATCCATCCTCACAAAAACGGTCGAACACCATCGTGTGCAACGGCTGCATCGGGATGTATTCCTCGATGTAGTTCGGGTTGAACGAGATGTCCTGAAAGATTGGAAGGGTGGGTGGATTCATGCGTTATTGGTTATTAGTGGTCATTAGGTCATTGGGGGCATTAGTGGTCATTAGGTTATTGGGGTCATTAGGTCATTAGGTCATTGGGGTCATTAGGGGTCATTAGTGGTCATTAGGTCATTTGGGGCATTAGTGGTCATTGGGGTCATTAGGGGTCATTTGGGTCATTAGTAGTCATTAGGTCATTGGGGGCATTAGTAGTCATTAGGTCATTGGGGTCATTAGTGGTCATTGGGGTCATTGGGGGCATTAGGTCATTGGGTCATTGGGTCATTGGGGTCATTAGGTCATTGGGGTCATTAGGTCATTGGGGGCATTAGTGGTCATTAGGTTATTAGTAGTCATTAGGTAATGACCCCAA
>CANJPT010000054.1 GCA_947476195.1 Lewinellaceae bacterium
AGCCGCACCAGTACCATTGTTAAAGGAACCATTATTGGCGATACCGCCACCAAAACTAGTAGCAGGATTTTGTCCAGAGAGATCCCAAACGCCACCGGCGTTGATGGTTACCGCACCTGTAAATGTTTTAGTACCCGTGGCTGAAGTTACGGTATTGACTGTTCCTGTAATAGCGGTTGCTCCAGTAGTGGTCAGGGCAAATCCGCCCAGGCTCAATGTAGCACCCGTGCCAACTGTCATAGTACCTGTGACCGCAAGGGCAGCACCAGTGGTCATCACAGCAGTACCCGTGATACTTACGTTACCACCTACTGTAGCTAGATCTGTAGTAGCTGTAGCAGACCCACTCATATTGAAATTAGCAGAGACATCAGTTGACCCTGCAAACGTTTTATCACCTGATCCGCTGAGATTCAAGGTAGAATAAGCGTTGGCTTTTACGGTTTGTGCTGCACCAGAATAGTTGACAACGTTTGCATTAGTGCTAGCATCCAAGATTCCAGCGCCTGAAATACCTGAGCCCGTAATCGACAGGGTAGCAGCTGCTCCTTGTGTAAAATTACCCGTAAGCACGATATTGTCAATCGAAACCGTCCCGCTGGAATTATTGTTAAGGGTAGTACTCACAGCAGGGGTAACACTACCGCCAAAAGTCATCATGACTGTTCCGGCCAAAGCCTGGGTTGCAGAAAAATCAGCCGCACCAGTACCATTATTAAAGGTAGTACCATTATTAGTGATACCGCCAGCAAAACTGGTCGCAGGATTTTGTCCGCTGAGATCCCAAACGCCACCGGCGTTGATGGTTACCGCACCTGTAAATGTTTTAGTACCCGTGGCTGAAGTTACGGTATTGACTGTTCCTGTAATAGCGGTTGCTCCAGTAGTGGTCAGGGCAAATCCTCCCAGGCTCAATGTAGCACCCGTGCCAACTGTCAAAGCACCTGTGACAGTAAGCGCAGCACCGGTAGTCATGACAGCAGTACCCGTGATACTTACGTTCCCACCTACTGTAGCTAGATCTGTATAAGCTGTAGCAGACCCACTCATGCTGAAATCAGCAAGGACGGTGGTAACACCAGTCATTGTTTTAGCGCCAGAACCACTCAGACCTAAGTTAGCATAGGAAACTGGATGTACTGTTTGCGCAGCAGCACCAGAATAATTAACCGTGTTGTAAAAGGTGCTGGCATCGAAGGCTCCTGCACCTGAAAAACCCGAGCCCGTAATCGACAGGGTACTACCTGTGCGTTGTGTAAAATCACCCGTAAGTACGATATTGCCTATCGAGACCGTACCGGTGTTAAAATTTCTAATGAAATTCCCGCCAGGAATGGTAAGTGCCCCACCAAAAGTCATATTGGTGTTACCCATAAAGGATATAGGTGCGGTAACTTGAGCAGCACCTGAACCATTGTTAAAGGTGGTACCATACATAGTGATCGTGGAGCCAAAACTGGTCTCAGGATTTTGTCCGGAGAGGTCCCAAACGCCACCGGCATTGATGGTTACCGTACCTGTAAATGTTTTAGTACCCGTAGCTGCTGTTACCGTATTGACGGTTCCATCAACAGCGGTTGCTCCGGAAATGGTCATGGAAGATCCGGCCAGGCTGAGGGTTGCACCCGTACCAACGGTTAAGGTTCCAAGAACCAGATTATTACCTGCATTGGTCATCACTGCAGTACCCGTGATACTGATATTTCCATCTACCCCCATGAAATTGGTTGTAGCAGTCGCTGAACCGCTCATGCTAAAATCTTTGGCAATATTTTCAATGCCAGTCATGGTCTTTGCACCGGAACCAGAGAGACTAAGATCGTCTGGATACGTGAGTACTGGAAAGAGCGTTTGAGCGCCAGCACCAGAATACGCTATATTACCATTTGCTAAGGTAACCCCGGCAGCTCCTGAAGGACTTCCTGTAACATATAAGGTCCCCGAACTTTTGTTAACAGAAATTGAACGAAAAGCAAGAGAGCCATTCAGCGTTTGGTCTCCAGTGGCATCAATTTGAAGCGCTGTTCTGTTTGAATTGCCATTTGGCCCCGTTCCAGAAAATGTCCAATCCCCATCAAAGTCGTAGGTAATTGTAACGCCTTGTGAAGCGGTGGAAATTATTCCATCACCCATCACATTTCCTGTAACATTGACAACTCTGGTAGCAACGGTTCCTTTCAACTCACCGAGGATGTCAATAGAGTTAAGCTGATTTGTTGTTACGTCAAGACTAATCACGTGCCCAGCTTGAATCACTACATCTTCACCTCCAGCTGGAATGTGCCCTAGATCCCATGACGAGGCATTACTCCAATCGCCGGTTCCTGTTGAGGTGTTGGTTTGAGCACTCAATCCAACCGTGATTAAGGTAGCCAAAGCCATAAAGACCACTGTCTTCTGACTTCTTCCCAGATTTCCTGGGGCATTCGTTAAGGAAAGAATCGTTTCTTTTCGATTCAGACCAAGCACGTAGCGTAGAATGTTTCTCATAGAGAATAGTGAATTAACTGTGAATAAAGGTGATTGATGATTGGGTACTTCGGAGAGCCCCTTAAAAGATATGGAATAACTTTGATGTTTCATGTGGACAGCGATTTTGATGTGATAAAAAAAGCTGATAGCATCAAAGTATCTTTAAACGACCTAAGCCTCCATCGAGATCGTCGTGGGAGGCCTGAAGAAAAGGTCATTTTTGGCGAGATTGGAATGGAACCCAAAGGTTCCAATAATGGGGGTAAAGGAAGATTCTCTTTAAATTGTAGGTATACCCCAACAGTCATTTGGCGTAGTAGCGCCTTAACGACGAAAAGCCTTCTAAAGAGAAGGCCTGTTTTCCCGATAGATGGAGGATTAGAAAAATTGCATACCAATGGCTTGTATGTACACTTAACTTTCATGAGAACATTGATTAAATTAATATACAAGTAAACAAAAGGATAAAAAATGGTCCAAACAGGGCATTTTTTAAGTTTGTTAATAAAGGCAATTCAAAGGATTAAATCTAACTGCTAATTTTCTAACCTGGCAGAAAATCACAACGCATGCATGTTATATAGGGTACCACTCGAATCTTCCTCCCCTCAAACCATTACAGATAGATCCCAGATTAAAAAGGTCCGTAGAACAAATCGGTGAGGTAACTACAAACTGTTCGAAGTGTGACAAAGGTAAGGTTAACCAATTTTAACAGATAGATTAAGTACAAATTAGGTATTATTTAATGTAAATTCGGTAACTATTTCCATAAAAGCGTTTTTTGGCAAATCTTCACCCGTTGGTCTAAAGTATAATTCGGATCAGAATCGTCTGTTTTTGAAGAGTCCCTTCCGTTTCACAATTTCTATCGCTGGGCGGCAACCATTCTTCCATGAAAATTGAATGTCGGCACGGTCTGTAAAATTTTGGGGAAAGGCACCTGGTTCGCAGGAATTCAAAAATCTAAATGGACTAATTATTGCGGTATAATATTTTGAATTCCATGTAATCTATGTATTTTAAATACATTACAGGTTACAATTGTTTGAAATACAAAATTTAATTTTTTTTGAAAAAAGCTGTAACAAAACTCCTGATATGACCTGAAACCGTGCGATCAAATCATTTTTACATTCCCCAAAACCGTAACATTCCAGCCGATCTAAAAGATAAAAGAACAATTGCCCGCGCCTGATTCATCGGATCACCACCTTCCGCTGCGCCACGCCGCCATCACTTGTTAGCTCCAGCCAGTAGATCCCTGCAGGAAAGCAGCTCAGATCCGTACTGAAAGCAGCATTGCCCAGGGGCGCATGAAACGAACGGGTTTGGAGTATTTGGCCCTGTGCGTTTCTAACTGTAAGCAGGAGTTCTCCACCTGCAAAACCCTGGATATTAAGATTTACAATACCCACACCTGGGTTTGGAAAAATATGGACGCCAGAAGCCCAGGAAGGCAAGGATGTTGTGCTGCTTCCAGTTTCAACCACCACCGTCACGGGTACACGTTCGCTCGTACAGGCATGCCCATAAAAGCCAACTTCCCAGTTATAGAAATAGTAGTAGCGATCTGTGTTGAAGGTTGAGTTCTTGATGCTCACCACGCCTGCAATATCGTAAGGGAAAGCACAGCCCATGCTGCTGCGGCGCAGTTGTGGCCCTGCAGAACCTATACTGCTTTGATTGAAAGTGGCATCGGTCGTAAGCTTGAGGTCGACACCCACGGGCACTTCAAAATTCAGATTAATGACCGATGTGCCCGCTGAAATATTGACGGTTTTAGTTTGCAAAACATCACCATTGGCCGCTATTAGGTCAATTTTTCGTTCGCCGGAAACCGAAGTAATCACTTTAGTTTTGAGCAAAATAAAGGGTTCAAAACAGTCGAAGATCAACCCCCCATTGTAAGTATTGTCGCTGGTAACCGAGCCTTGGTGATTTACCATACCTACAAAGCCATTGGGCTGTCCATATACGGAAGTATTGCTTAGCCAATAGGTCGTATTCGCTGTAAGAAGCGGGGTAATCAACGTGTCGTTCGTTGCAAGACTGCTCAGGTCAGTCTCGGCAGCATACCAGTTCACCTGATCGCCGCTTGCGATCAGGGTAGCGAATTCGCCCGCCAGGATGGTATCTGGTTCTACCCCTGGCAATGGAGCATCCAGCACATTGACCTGAATGGCAGCCGATGTATATATTGAACAAAGGCCCTGCGCTGCTACACGATAGGAACCAGCCTGGCCTACTTCGATGCTCTGGGTGGTAGCACCTGTATTCCAGAGGTAACTACTGGCTGGTGCGGTAGTCAGTATTACTGTGCCACCTGCGCAAAAAATAGTGTCGCCTATTACCTCAATGCCTGGGATCTGGATCGGATCTACCGTCAGCACGATGGAGCTGGAAGTTGCGGAGCATCCATTGGAACTGGTGATGGTCACATTATAGACACCCGCCGTGGTAGCGGTGATACTTGCTGTCGTGTCACCTGTATTCCAGGCGTAGCTACTGAACGCTTCCATCGTGCTGAGGGTTACGCTTTGACCGGTGCAAAAGGTGGTAGGGCCATCTGCCAGAACCGGAACCGCCGGAGAGATACAACCACCTTCATTTAAGGTGGTATATTGATCTACCGTTGGTTGATAGATAACATCCCGGACACCAGAAGGCCAGTGGACGACCACAGAATCAATTTGGGTAAGTTGTCCCATGCCGAAATGAATCTGAAGTGAATTGCTGATGCCATAACTTTCGCCAGAACGCACCTCTCGAGTCTGGATACCCAATGCTGAGTATAGCTGGACCTTTGCACCCACGCCATTTCGGTTGCTTTGTTGACCATGCAGGTTGAGGCCATAATAATGGTTGTCATTTCCATTGTTCATCCAGAGCACGTCAGGAATATTGGAAGGGTCAGTGTACACCAGCGCATAGCCTGCGTAAACATCCTGAAAGCCGTCGCCATTTAAGTCGCCAATGGCAAACGACTCCATTTCATTGTTGTTAAATGGATTGGGGATTGCTATGAATGTTTTGTCTCCGTTGTTCCGGAAAATATAGTGTTTATCTCCAGCCACAATGACGTCTGTATAACCGTCGTTGTCAAAATCACGGAATAGCCCTTGGAGCGGCAGCCCCTGAATGGCTCCCATGAATCCCGATGTCAACGTAATATCCGTGAAATGTCCAGAACCATCATTTTCCAGCAATTGGCTGTTGACGTCGTGGTTTGTAATGAAACAGTCAAAGTCGCCATCATTGTCGATATCGCCAAAATCGGCGGTCCAGCTTTGTGCTCCGATACGGAGGCCAGTATTGTTGGCAATGTCTTGTGTGTAGGTTCCGTCGCCGTTGTTGAGGAAAAGCTGATTGATTCGGCGGGGGTCGGTGTCGCTGTTTACCCCCTGACGACAGTGTGCGATATATAAATCCAGGAGACCGTCATTGTTTACATCACTCCAGACGGAGCCGTAGTTGCCGGAGTTGTCGGATGCCGGGAAAGTGGTCAGGTCGATCCAGTTGGGCTGGTAGGTGAAGGTGCCGTTTCCATTGTTTCCAAAGATACGGGCAAGACCATCGTCATGGCAAACGAAAGCATCTAACCAGCCGTCATTATTGATGTCGGCAAAATTCACACCTTGAACAAAAGTGGTAGGGTTGGTAATATTTTGGATACTGAAGGTTCCATTTGCGTTCGAACGTGCAATTTTTACGCCGTTTTGATATCCGCCGGCAAGTACATCGCCAAGGCCATCGTTGTTCACATCAGCGGCACACATCCCCCAAGTATCTGTGCTGGGGAGTTGAGTCTTGGTTGTAGCCGTAAAGGGCTGGCCGGGGGCGTTTTGAAATTGAATATTGAGCGCTGTTCCCTGATCCAGGCGAGCAATATCGTCCAGGCCGTCGTTGTTCATATCCATTATGGCAATGGCTACGCCACTGAAATGGTTGGCTGGAGTAAGCAGGTTGGTCTTATTGGTAAAACTGATTTGGGCCGAAAGGCTGGCGGAAACCGCGGAAAAGAGCAGCAGGAAGCAGAAGTTTTTTTTCATTTTAAATATAAGGATAGAAAAACGGGTTACAAATCTGTAATGGCTAAAAATGGAAATTACTGGACGCTTTGACATTTAATACGTTGCTTTTCTACGACAACTCCTCCATGGCCCGCTCCAGATCTTCCCAAAGCCATTCCGGATCTTCCAGGCCGATATAAAACCGCACAAACTGCCAGGGCATCGGCGGTGCCACCCGCCCAGGTATGTTATAAAACCCGATGGTTGGAATGATCAGACTTTCATGTCCGCCCCAACTCACCGCCATAAGGAAACGCTCCATCCGGTGAATGAATGCTTCCATTTTTTCCATTGAATCCGTTTTGAACTTCACAGAGAAGAGTCCGCCACAACCCCGCATCTGCCGTTTGGCCAGTTCGAGCTGCGGGAAGGAAGGGTGGAACGGATACCAGATACGCTCCACTTTTTCGTGTCCGTCCAGTTTTCCGATCAGCCATTTTGCGCTTTCGTCACTTCGCAGTAGGCGGAGAGGCAGGGTGCGCAGGCCGCGGATGACCAGAGCAGCATCGTGTGGACTAAGGATTCCACCGAGCGTCATGAGCTCTGATTCAAATATTTTTTTGACCATCGTTTTGCTGCCGCAAAGCACGCCAACTACTACATCTGAGTGGCCATTGAGGTATTTGGTGCCAGAATGCAGCACGATGTCAATACCAAAGGCTGCGGGATTTTGATAAATCGGCGAACTGTAAGAATTGTCGATCATCGTGACAATCCCCCGTGCTTTGGCGAGTGCAGCACAGGCAGCCAGATCCTGGCACTCATAGGTCATCGTATTCGGGCTTTCCAGGTATAGCACCGTCGTGTTTGGACGAAGCGCAGCTTCAATGTGCTGTATATCTGTTCCGTCTACAAAAGTGTGTTCTATCTCAAAACGTGACAGGAATTTACGGAGCAGGGCAGCGGTCCAGGAATAAGGACCTTGCTGGCACACGACATGGTCTCCCGCTTTTACATTTCCGATGACCGCTGCTGCTATGGCACCGGCACCGCTGGAAAAGACGAGCGCATCCTCAGTACCCTCAAGCGCCGCGAGTTTCTTGCGCAGGATCTCTACGGTAGGGTTGTTGCCACGAGAGTAGACGTGGTTTTCCAATTCGTCTGAAAAAGCCTCGCGAAAAGCTGCCAGGTCCGGGAATGCAAAATTGCTCGATTGGATGACTGGCGGTGAAATAGCCTGGAAATAATTTTTGCGGTCTTCGCCCAGGTGGGTCAGGATATCGGAGAGGTGGGGCTGATTGGTATTGTTCATCTGCAAGATATTTGGCGACAAAAATCGGTTTTTTGTATAGAAGTAGCACTTTTAAAAAAATGTCACTTCTATACATCCGCCGCCAACTGATTCAACAAAGGATTCGCATACATTTTCAATAAATATTCCCGACCCAGGCCCTCCCCATCATCCGTAAGCAGTTTAAATCGCTGATCAAAATAAGCAGATCCTTTCTCAAGATCTTCGGTGGAATAGTAATTTCGGAACGAATCAGTTTGAGTCAGCAAATCCTGCGCGACATAATTGATCGGACGCAATTTATAATACTGGTGAATACGCTGATCAATCATCTCAGCCAGTAACTCAAGCTGTTTTTTTGAACTGGGAATGGCGTCAAATGCGTCCAATTCTGCCATAAAAGGAGGCGAAAAATCAAAATTAACGGCACCTTTATAGCCTTTCAAGCCCAGCAGCATGTGTTGCACATCTTCCTCGAAGGTTTTTTTAAAGTCCGGATTGGCGCGTTTGTTCAAAAACTCCTGGGTTTTGAGCAGGTCGCAGGGATCGTATTCATAAGAGATGGCCACTGGCACAACTTTCAGCTCCCGAAAATAGTTTTTTAGATCCGTTTTTGTACTCAGACTGAGCATTTTAACCAGACCGACCTGTGTCCTGTCATCGCCGTCTTTGGCGCGACCTTCCCGCTGGGCAATCCAAACGGAATCTGTTTTACCCGTGATCTGCTGCCAGATGTATTCAGATAACTGGACGGAATAACGGTAAAGCTCCATGGGCGTCCCCGTCCTTTTCACCACAAAGCTCTTATTGATGTGGAAGATCAGTTCCGAAATACGATGCCGCATCAGGTTGTCGCCGATAGCGATCTGGCTGGTTCTGAATCCACGCTCAAAAAGTACGACATTAAGGAAGGCGGAGTCCAGAATGATATCCCGGTGATTGGAGATAAAGAGGTACTGCGCAGAAGGATCCAGGTTTTCCAGGCCACGTGCATTAAGCTTGGAAATGCTGTCCTTTTCAATGGCCTTAAAAAGGGGATAGGCGATTTTTTGCTGAAAATCGCCCACTGAATTTACCTGATCCTGAGCGCTGAGGATCAGGTCATTGAGCATGGGAGGCAAAAAAGCTTTCATCCCATGCAGTAGCTTTTGGCTGGCAAATAATTCCTGGATAGCCGCTTTTGCTTCATTATCAGTGTATATGGCAGGCCCCGATTCGTTTTGCATGATAGATCAGATTTTAGGAAGGCGAAAGTACGGAATGAGTACGGAATGAGTGAGTGAGTGAGTGAATGAGTGGCCTTTACGTATAATTGCAAGGCGATCATGGTTACCTGGCTTTGGTTAAATCATTCACTAATCCAAGAAAAAACGTTTTTTCCGAAAGAACTGCTTCGTTTTGAATGGCCTCACGGAGCGCAGCAGTAGCCGCCCTGTCCTGAGGCATGCGCTTGAGTAGTTTTTCTGCATAACGAATGATATTAAGATAATTCGTGCGGTGATAACCCAACACCCGCTTGCGCTGAATATAGTTGCGCATGGCATCGAGGTGCGATTGGAGGGTGTCAAGCTCCCCGAGTTCGAAGTACGTTTTGAGCAACAGTGTTTTAGCCGCAAGATTGTGGAGCGGATCGCGGTAATTGGCTTGTTGAAGCAGCTCCAGTACGTGGCCATGGTTGTGTTCAGCATAAGCCAGGCGGGCAAGGTTGAAGCTGAATACGCTTTCCCGATATCTACGATCGAGCCGGTTTTTATACTCATTGATAAAGAAACGCACCCAGTCAAGTTCGCCAACGTGGAGGCCAATGGCCACAATGTTGTGGTAGGTAAAACGCGAGAGCATACCTTCTTCCAACAGCTGATCTTTGATAAGGCCTTCTTTGTAAAGATCCAGTGCTTCACGATAATAGTGCGCATCTCCGGCGTTGAGGCGCCGTACACAATAGTTAATAGCCAATATAAAAAGTCCGTGAAGCTCTTCTGAAGAAAACAGCTCACCATCGTGGAGCAAAACAGACTTAAACTGATGAAAATGAGCTTCTTCTGTCGGATTACGAAGCATTCTATAGCAATAAAGGTAGACCGCTACGGCTGGCAGACTGGCAAATTCACCCTGCTCGGCGTGTTCCACGAGCTCCTTTTCCCAGCCCTCTTCAATGTCCGATTTATAAACGGTTTGATGTGCTGCAAGGAGGCAAACGATCTGGAGTTTTTTGGCTAAAAAAGCGATGTCTACGGATTTACCCGCACTGCGGAGCAATGAAATATCCGTGGGATTTTGAGGGTAGGCTATCTGATGGGCTTCCCAATCCAGCAAATATTGCCGCTCGTGATAGGCGGCATTGCGAAGTGGCTGTGTCTCTATGGCTTTACCTATGTTTTTACGCACCCGCTCAAATGCGGCGGGCATTTTGCGCTTTCGATAGGCCACGGCGAGTTGGAGCTGGGCGCCAAGCTTGTCTGAGATCTGTTCTTTTACGGCTATATATTGCTCCAAAAGGCTGTGTAAATAGCTCATGAGCAAGCGAAACTTTTGCGCGTCAAAAGCACTCGATTTGCCAAAAATGGCTTCCCATGCACTTTCTTTGGTAAATTCGCCCCCCGAAACCAGTTGTTCAAAAAGCAAGGTCACGTCTTGTCGCTGATTGAAAAATGGTGAAATCAAAAACTTTCGGACTTCCCGGATTTCTATAGGGGAAAAAGTCTGTGCGAGCTGATGTAAGGTGCTTTTTTCCATTGGCTCAAACCTACGAGGTTTTTAAAACCTCGTAGGTTTTTCCAAAATTTGAAATAATTTATTTTTTTATTCAATAAAATTATTTTTAAAAGCTTGAACATCAAAGATTAATATCAAATTTGTAAAAAATGTACCCTACAAAATGATTTTTTTGATGTTGGTGAGCCGTATGGCTTACCGCACTTTTGTATCGTCAAAGAAATCTGTTGGCCTTTTTGACAATCCCCCGTACAACGGCCAAATCATTTATCACTCATTCTCCTTTTTAAAGTTCGCTAATCCTATGACAAGCAATTTCAACTTTTATCCAAAATGTCTGCTTTCGCTGGGCATTTTTGCCCTGTTTCTTTTGTCGGCCATGTCTGGATTGCATGCGCAGTGTGCCAACGACACCATTCCGCCAGTCGCCATTTGTAATGATTATGTACAGGTATCGCTAATTGCCGACAACCCAAGTGACTGCTATGGTCCGGCAGGATTCAACAACCAGCCTCCTGCGCTACAGGGTGGTGCAGTAGCCTGGGTACATGCTGACCAATTCGATGATGGCTCATACGATGCCTGCAACCATGTGCACCTGACCATTCGTCGCAAGGCGCCTTATTCAGATGCGGTGCTCGGTTTGAATCAAGTTCGTGGAGTCCTGCCTTGCGACAATGTATTTCCCTCATTTCCCAGCGAATTCGAACGAGCTATTTCGGAATATGATTCCATCAAATTTTATTGTGGTGAAGCGGGTGTTCCGCAAATCGTGCTACTAAGGGCTTATCAGGTAGACGCCAATGGTGTTTTTATGGTAAACTCATTCGGCGACCCAATTTTTTCTGAATGTCAAACCACGGTTACCGTAACGGAAAAAGAAATACCAACGTTACAGGCTCCTGCTAATATGACGGTCTCCTGCGAAGCCTTTGACCCGAGTCTTCTGGCTTATGGTACCGCGACGGTAACCGATAACTGCTGCATTGATACCGTTGTAGTGTCGGTAAATTACAGCCAATTTGATACGATTTGCAGCAAGGGAACCATCACCCGCGTCTTCCGGGCATTTGACTGTAGTGGCAACTCCAGCACCCTGGGTGTGCCATCTGCGGTTCAAACCATTGTGGTCTATTATGAGCAGGATTATTATGTTCAGTTTCCTGCAGATGTATTGACGACGGTTGCCACACAATGGAACGAATACGGGGTGCCAAGTACTTTTCAGGAAGACTGTGAATTGAATGGTTTTTCATACAGCGATGTAATCTATACCAATGAGCCAGATTGCGATTTTAAGATCCAGCGTACCTGGACAATCATCAACTGGTGTACCTACGACCCGGGTCTTCCACTGATTCAGGTGCCGAATCCCAATCCAAACGCAACGAATGATCACCCTGCTAACCTACCTGGGCCTACCGTATCTGCAGCTGGCGCAGCTCCACCCTGGACGTCTACCCTTGTAAAAATAAACCCAACTGATCTGAATCCAACCGACTATTCAACATTTTGGGATGCCAATGCCAATGGCTATCAATATACCCAGATCATCAAGATCAGCGATTCTGTTTTTGTGGCCGTGAAGGGCAAGGTATTCTCCGATGACTCTGCCAACTGTGCCTATGAAACAGGAGAAGACCTTATGGGGGATTGGACCGTGAAAGTGAAAGGTGGAATTACAAATGATGTATTTGAAGTGCAAACGAATGCCAATGGCGAATATTTTGTCATGCTGAACGGGCTTGATACCATCGTTACCGTTACATTGGTTGCCTCTTCTAATTTTGGTCAAAACTGCCAGAGTGAATACACCGTAAATATACCCGTTGGCGAAGTCGCTGTTCAAGATGTGCCTGTACACCTGGAACAACGTTGCGAACTACTTTCTGTGGGCATCGCCACCCCATTCTTACGCCGTTGTTTCTCCAATTTTTATAAAGTTCAGGCTTGTAATCTCAGCAGCACAACGGTTCCAAATGCTTTTGTGGAAGTCACTTTGGATGACTTTTTCTCCTACACAGGCAGCTCCATCCCCGGAACACTTGTAAGTGGTAATACCTACGCATTCCAATTGGGCGATCTGGCAGCGGGTGAATGCCGGACCTTTGATGTTAACTTTACGATTTCCTGTAACGCCGTCCTTGGAGCTACCCACTGTACGGAGGCGCATATATACCCATACGATGATTGCCGGGGCGGCAACTCAAACTGGAGCGGCGCCGATGTGGAGGTCAATGCAGCCTGTGACGGTGATTCTGTGCGCTTTACGATCAGCAACGTGGGGGATGGCGCCATGTCACAATTGCTTGACTTTGTGGTTGTGGAAGATGTGGTGATGCGTCAGGAAGGCTCCTTCCAGTTGGGGGTAGGCCAAATCTTGAATTTCAGCCAGCCAGCCAATGGAAGTACCTGGCGCCTGGAAGCACAGGAAGAGCCCCTTCACCCATGGGGAGGTCGACAGGCGGTGGCATTGGAAGGTTGTGGCGGCTTGAATAATGCTGGTCTGGTCAACCTATTCCCATTAAGCGACCCGGATCCGTTCGAAGCGACCGTTTGCCTGGAAAACATCGGATCCTTTGATCCTAACGACAAACAAGGCTTTCCAAAAGGTTATGGTAATCAACACTTTATCAAAGCTAATACCGACCTTGAATACATCATCCGCTTCCAGAATAACGGAAACGATACTGCATTTACAGTGATCATTCTGGATAAATTAACGCCAAACCTCGATCCCAACTCCGTTCGGATAGAAGTAGCCAGCCATCCGATGGAATTTGCCTTGCTTGAAGGCGGGGTGTTGCGCTTTACGTTCGACCATATTTCGCTGCCTGACTCCAGCGTCAATTGGGACGCCTCCAATGGTTTTGTAAAATTCAGGGTGTCACAAAAACCGGATCTGACGAATGGAACTGTGATTGAAAACAGTGCCGCCATTTATTTCGATTACAATGCTCCGGTGATTACCAACACGACCTTTCATACCATTGGCAAGGATTTCATAACGGTGAGCACAGATGATCCGGAGTTAGACGGGCTGCTTAGGGCCTATCCCAATCCGACTTCCGACGCGATATTTTTTGACTTGAAAGATTTGACGAATGCCGGCAGGTTTGAGCTCACAAACAGCCTTGGTCAACAGCTTAGATCAGAAATTTTCACTGGAAAGCAATTTCATTTTGAACGGAAAAACCTGCCAGCAGGCATCTATCTGTTCCAAATCACAGCAAATAACACAAAAATTGCTGCCGGGAAAATTATCCTCCGATAGGTTGTAAACCGGCAAGCAAATCCTTTCCAGCTACTATTGAAGCCGCCCTGTCCCGAAATGTCGGAGGCAGGGCGGTTCGTTTTTCCCTCTTATGGAAACGATGTAACACAGGGAAGAAAATCCAGGTATTCTATTTAATCACCACCCGCCTTGTGTAGCGCTTTCCATCTACAATGACTTCCAATAAATAGATCCCGCTCCCGGCTTCTCCCAGGTTTACCGGGATAAATTCGTGCCTGGCAGGATCATCCACCTGCCAGGCTGCGATCACCCGACTATTGATATCAAACACCCGAAACTGTGCGGGTGAAATCCATTCAGGGTTGACCCTTATTTTGAATTGACCGCTGGTCGGATTCGGATACACGGCAAGGGTGCTTCCAGGACCTGTGAATGTCACATCCACACAACTTTCAACGGAACATTGCTGCCCATTGGCTGCTGTTCGGAAAACGTACATACATACTGAATAAGTACCCGGCCCCGGGAAGATGTGATTTAACACGTCATTTCCGCTTGTTTGCTCCACTATATTCGAATCTGTAAAATACCAATAGACCTCATCTGTGGAGCAAATTGAACTACGGGGCTGGAAAATAGCGATGTAACTCGAAGGCTGTATATTGGTATAAATGATCCCTTGCAAAAAGATATCATTCATCGAATTATCGCAGAGGCAGTTCGCTGCCATGATACAATCCGGCAAAACAATACAATCATGGAAATTGCAGCATTGGGCATGACTGGCATCGTCGTTCAGGGCATGCAAAGCCACGGTAAAGCAAACGGTATCCCCCGACATTGCAGGAGGGCCTAAAGGAAGACTGAAGGCCTGGGTTCCGCCGGGGGCTAAGCCGCCGCCGAATACAATGGTCTGATCATAGGCGCCTAATCCTGCTGGTGATGTGAACACAATATGGGCCTCCCCTATGGTGTAATTCGAGGTGTTATGGATGGTCCCCGAATAGGTCCAACCGCCCGAACCATCGACATTACACTTAATAGCCTCCGCTGAAATATAGCCGCAAGGCGGCTCGCAGTTCAGTTCAATGGTGTCCCGGCAGATCACTTTGCCATCCTTCATCCACTTGATCTCCAGAAACTGTGGCGGCGCCTGATCTGATTGGATACAAATCGTCGGCAAAGTGACCACCCCTAAGGGTATGCTGTTGCCAAATGGAGGCACAACATCCAGTTCAATAACGGTTGGCGTAAAGCTGCTGGTAAACCAACCTGAACCAAATGGATTATTCATGGTCATGGTTACACCTGTACTCAACATGCAAATATTGATGCCATCAAAATAGCCGCTTTGATAGTTATTAAATAAAGAAATATCATAACAACAACCATCAACACCGGTCGGCGTAACGTCTTCGACAAGCGCTACGCCGATATCATCACATGGCAGACAATCGGGAATTTCTATGCAGTAGGTGGTATCCAACGAACAACAAGCCGAAGTGTCGATTAGTCCAGGGTCCTGGTCGTGGGCGGTAAGTTTAAAGCAAAATAACTCACCGGCAATATTGGGTCCGGATAAAACCAACGTATAGGTTTGGCATTCACCCGGGTCAATCGGGTCGCCCGAAGCATCAATGAACGGTGGGGTGATCACGATCCCCGGCGGGCTGACAGGATTGATGGCGATATATTCAATACTGTAATCTGCGTCAATCGGATTACATACTGTGATGGTATAGAACACCTCCATATCATGACAATAAATGGAATCCGAGGCCAGGTAAAGGCAATCAGGTTCGACGGGGCAATCGAACTCCAGGGTATCAGAACACGCAATATTGAATTCGAAATCATACCAGTCGAAAATGACCTGTTGTGGCCGTTTTTGTACATTGGTAAGGCAAAAGATAAGGAAACTGTCTAAAGCTCCTTCCGGAAGAGGGGTATTGGCGACACTATTCACCAAACCAATAGAATTGTGGCTGATTGAATAGACGCTCAAGGAAGGATCAAGGCTACTCAGGTCAAAATCAAAGTCCGTATCGGCGCTGTGAATAACCAGGCCCAAAAGGCTGTCGAGCGGGTTGGTATAGGATAATATCCAACAGCAAGAATCTCCTGTCACAGGTTCTGCCTCTACCATTAGTCCGTCGCAGCCGCAATTCATAAGCAGAAGCATCAGGGAGTCAGAGGTGTCCGAACAGCCAAAACTGGTCGTGCAGGTAAGCGTATAGGTGCCGCTTTGGGTCACGATCAAACATTGTTGCGTTTCTCCGGTAATCGGCACGCCATTCTTATTCCATTGATAGGCAGCCATTCCAACCGGGCCACAAATAGTATCCGGGTTACAAGCTTCGTAACAGCCCACAGGCACCAGGCACAGGTCTGGCAAAGGGTGTATCACGGCACTGGCGGTTCCCTGGCAACCGCTGGTGGTATCCGTCCCGACGGCTATATAGTTTCCTGCCTGTAATACGTTGATCGAAGTGCCCGTAGCACCATTGCTCCAGGCATACACAACGTTAGGTTGGATAGGCGTAATGGTGAGGGTGACAGGGCTGCCTTCACAGTCGTCCGGACTTATGGTAATGGTGAATACAGGAGAAACAGCTACCGTTACTACAAACAGCGCCGAGGTATCAGAACACATATTTGCATCGGTGACTATTACGGAATAGCCCGCAAGAAGATTGTTGTCGCAAACGACCAAAGTATTAGCCGTTGCGCCGACAATTGGGTTGTTGGCGGCGTCTAGCCATTGATAGGTATATCCTGAGCCTAAAGATGCGCTCAACGTGGTGCATCCGACATCGCAAATTACCGGATTGCCCGAAATGTAAGCCAGCGGTGCTGGCAATACGACCACGGTCACCGGCGCGAGTACCAGCGAACAGCCATTTGCGTCTGTGATCGACACGGTGAAAGTGCCGGCAATGTTGGTCGTGATCGCCTGGGTGGTAGCCAGTGTTGACCACAAGTAGGTGTAGCCCGCTGGAGCGGTCAGTGTTACCGTCGTGCTGGCGCAAACCGTCAGGCCGGGGGCAACAGTAATTACTCCTGGTGAAACAGCCGGGTTTACAAGAAGCGCTAAGGTTGCCGTGTTCGTGCAACCAAATGCATCCGTTACGGTAATGGTTACATTGTAGTTCCCGGGTAACAGATAAGTGTGCGATGGATTCTGGGCGCCGTTGGTGGAGCCGTCATCAAAATCCCAGGACCAGGAGATAATGCCCGCTGCGGTGGCACTGAACAACACAGGCTGGCCTACGCAGGCCGGGTTCGGATTGGCAGAGATTACCGGGACAGGAGCCCCTCCGATCGTAATGGTTTTAATAATAGTTGCCTCACAGCCGTTCGCGTTGGTGGCTGTGAACGTTACGGTATATGTGCCCGGGCCGGAATAAGTGTGCACCGGGTTCTGTTGGGTTGATGTGTTCCCGTCACCAAAATCCCAGAACCAGGAGACAGGACCCAGTCCCGGCTGGAAGGTGGACAAGTCTGTAAAGGTTGCCTGGGTGCAAACAGCGGTGAAACTGAAATCCGCTACCAATGGGACACAAACCAGCGCGCCAATGCTAACCTGACAGAATCCCGTGCCAGGGGGTACTTGTGGCACCAGACCTAATAGCAGGACTTTAAAGCAACCCGCTTTTGTATATGTATGTACAGCATTTTGCAAAGTGCCGTTGTTAACATTGCTGTTTGGATCCCCGAAGTTCCAACTGGTAAGTGTCACGTTGGCACTGGAGGTAACCGCAAAGTCGACAATATTGCAATTGGGGGTCTGGTTGATCGCCGTAAAAGTTAGATTATATGCTTCCGGTATACAAATAGAATCAGCCAGACAGCTATCCTGAACCACCGCAACGGTATTGGAAGTGTTGATACAACCATTTGCATCCGTCACAACAGTCCAGTAGCTAAAAACTGCCGGCACATTCGTATTTAGATGTTGCAGAGTGGCCTGTCCGGGTGGTAAACCTTGTAACACACCATTGCAAAACCAGGAGAAGGAATATCCTGGGCCATTTTGGGCAAATAAGGTGATACCGCCTGGGTTGGGTGGAACGATGCATAATAACGAAGTGCCCGGAGGCGTAATAGAAGCCACCGGACCAGGAAGTGCGGTTGCCAGAAAAGTAGCGATGGCCGTACAGCCGTTGGCATCGGTGGTGGTTACAATATAGTTTCCTCCGGTCGTAATCGTTATGGTCTGGTTGGTGGCGCTGGTGGACCACAGGTAAGCTGTAAAACCAGCACCAGCGTCCAGTATGGCAGGCACACCAGGGCAAAGATTTCCAATTTGTGTGATTACTGGCTGTACAGGAGCATTCACCGGGATTAAAATGCTTTTTGTCAAGGTGGCATTGCATAATTTGACCGTCAGCATAAGGGTAGCGGTACCACCCATATTGTTCCACTGGATCGTCGCATTTGGGGTGCCCTGGCCGCCAACCACGCTACCAAGATTGGCAGGTGTTACGACCCAATTATAGGTCGTCTCCGGGAGCTGGGCTGGACCTGCAGCGTAATTTTGTACACTGTTGATACAGGCCGGCGGACCAGTAATCGTGAGCGGACCGTTTATTAATTTAGGAAGTAAGGTTAGTAGAATCGTATCCGACATACAGTATGGCGGAGCGAGGCTAGTATGTTTCACGGCAAGGAAATATGGTCCTACAGCATTCCAGGTAACGGTAATTGGGTTGCCCGTGAAAGTAGCGGGCGTCCCACCAATGACGGTCCAATCAAATGCTACACCCGGCTCCGAACCATGAGCCAGATAGGTATAAGTATCCCCCGGACAAATCTTAACGGGCCCGGTAATCGAATCTGGTCGAGCCAATTCCAACACCTGGATCACCTTGGTAACCACACTGTTGCAGTACACCGTTGGATTGGTCGGTGTAGCCGTCACCACAAACGTTCCGGGGCCTGCGTTCCAGGTTACCGTGATGACGTTTGTCCCTTGTCCGCCAAATGCCACCGCCGGCGTGATGGTCCAGTTATAGGTAGCCAATGGAGCAGCTGTAGCAAAAAATGCGGAGGTAGCATTCAGGCACACCACACCGGGCACGGGCCCTGTGACATCAAAACGGGGTTTTATGTTGACCGTCAAAGTGGCCATTCCCATACATTTTTCCGGAACATGACCCGGCAATCCGCTCAGGAAATCGCTGGAATAATTCAGTTTAATAGAACCCGTCGGGCCGGGACCCCAGAGAATCGTAACGGTATTCGTGCCTTGGCCGGAAAGCACCACACCGCCGGTAACCATCCAATCGTAATAGGCACTAATCCATTTATCTACCGTATAGGTGCTGGTGGCATTCTGGCAAACATTGATCGCACCGTTGATCAGCGTGGTGGCAGGTATTATTGGCACAATGACCGATACAGTATCATCGCAGTACAAACTATCGCAGCCAGACACATAAAGTGAGACGGTCCCAATAGGCCCGGCGCCCCATTGAACACTGATACTATCTGTTCCCTGCCCGGTAAACGGTAGGGGCAAATTGTTTTCGTCCAAAACGGTCCAGTAATAAGTACCGCAATTCGCAGCATCCGTCCAGTATTTTGTGCTGTCGTCTGCGCATAAAGTTGAGATACAGAAAATATCCGGACCAGGCAGTGAATCCACTACTACATCCATACAGATAGAGTCTGAACAACAACACAATGCATGGCCTTGCGCATCAAAATTGTTCTTAATAACCGTGAGGCAAACGGTGTAGGTGCCCGGAGCGGTGTATGCATGCGACATCTCGAACATATTGGAAGAGCTTCCATCTCCGTAGTCCCAGAAATAGGAGCTGCCGCCGGTAGAAGTATTATTGAAACTGATGGGAGAACCAAGACAAACTTTGGAAGAAGAAGGCTTGAAATTTGCAACGGGTCCTTCCAGTATATTGACACAAACCTGAATCACCGTTTGTTGATTGTTCACATCCGTGACCGTCAAGGTGACAGACCCGCTGCCCATCACACCCCAGGTCACTAATATTTCAGCGGGATTAGCACCGTTTACAAAAGTACCCCCAGTAACTGACCAAGTGTAGGTGTTCAGCGGATTGTAATTGTAAAAATAGGTGGACTTAGAATGTTCGCAAGCATATGCACACCCCAGTCCATTTCCCCCTACCGGGTCCGGAGGCCCGTCATAGTCGTCCATATTGATAAAAAAGCAATCGGGTTTGGGGCATTTTACGGTAATGGCAATATTGGCAGAACATTGTGGCCCGCTACAGTTTAGGTAGTGGTACCTGAGTTTGTGCTCTCCGCAACAGCTTTCATCTCCAATAAAGTGAAGCTGACCATTAGGGCTTAGTTCAAAACAAGAGGAGGGTGACTCCAGTGCAAGCTCCAGGCCAGCATTTGGAGGGATGTCATTACTCTTGACATTGAACATGAAATTTTGCCCGGTCATGATACAAATGGAATCATCAATGGCAATGATGTTGCCTCCCTGACCGAAAGCTAGTGCAGGCAGCAAAAGAAGGATAGGAACCAGTACAGCGGTAAAAAAGTGTTTCATTTTGTGGACCAATTAAAAGATTAATAGACGTGTTTTTGAATGTTGCTTTGCAAATATAATTACATTTGGTATATACTTTTTGAATAAATTGTAAATTTTATCATTTTTATTGGTAATTTAAAGATGTATCAATATATATTATCTTAAAAATGTCTACCTACGTCGAGTTATAGAAGCTGGTCAATACTTTTTATCTGAAACCTTCACGATCTTAGTAGCTTAATGCCTAAAAAATCTACCACTTCACACAAGTTTTTGAAGTTGAAATCGCCCAATGACTTTTAACTTATCCGTAAACGCAACCCCTATCAGATTCTCCTCGTAATTAATGGACATTTCAATCTTGTTCCGTAATATCCATTTTGATCTACCTTCAATAAAAAAATGTTTAGAAAAACTGCTTTCCCGACACTGCTCGCTATCTGCCTGATGGCAATTTCAATCCACCTTAAAGCTCAATCATACAACACGCTTTGGATCCCAGATACCCTTTCCGGCACGAATTTTAACCTGACAATCAAAGACACCTTCAGCCAGCTAACCCCTGGGAACCAGACCATCACTGCCGGAATCAATGGGAAAATCTGGGGTCCAACCCTGTTTTTTAATAAGGGCGATACCGTGCATATGAACGTGCACAACAAACTCAACGAAGCGACCACCCTACACTGGCATGGCTTCCATTTGCCTGCCGTAATGGATGGTGGGCCACACCAGATGATCCCGGCTGGGACCACCTGGCAGCCTTATTGGAAAGTAACCAACAATGCTGCTACCTACTGGTACCACCCACACCTGCACGAAATGACCGAGGAGCAAATAACGAAAGGCATTGGAGGTCTGATCATTGTACGAGATGCCGTAGAATCAGCTTTGCCACTTCCGCGTACCTATGGTGTGGATGATATTCCATTGGTGTTAACCGACCGCGATTTCAATACACAGAAGCAATTTGTTGTTGTCCCTTATGGCGATAGCATGATGACGAACGGTACTTTGCGTGCCGAGTACGGTGTGCCGGGGCAAATTGTGCGCTTCCGGATTTTAAACGGTGCGATCGAACGCTCCTACAACATTGGATTCAGCGATAACCGTAATTTCTCGATCATTTGCTCCGATGGCGGCTTGCTGAATGCGCCGGTAAGTGTCAATCGATACCTGCTTCATGCGGGAGAGCGGGTCGAGATCCTCGTGGATTTTTCCGGTCAGACAGGGCAGTCATTTGATTTGAAAGCCTATAATTCTACACTTACAGGGTTTATTCCTGGCGGGGAAAATTTCGTCAACGGTCCATTCGGAAACTATCTGGGGCATAAGGATTTTAACATGCTCCACATCAATGTGGTGGCCAAAACCCAAAATCCAATCACGGCTATCCCGGCAGTTTTGACCAACAATATTTTATTGAATGCTACCGATGCAGACATTACGAGAGTCTTGACCATCAGCGATAGCACCGGAGTAACCAATCCACCAATTCTCGGTCCTAATGCATTCATCATCAACCACAAGTTATTCAATATTGATTACAACCAGTATCAGGTGCCGCTGGGCAATACAGAGATCTGGGAGATCAGGAGCACTTCTGGTTTTGGGCACCCCTTTCACATCCACGATGTAGAATTCAATATCCTTTCCATCAACGGTGCTGCGCCACCGGCTGCCCAGGCGGGCTGGAAGGATGTGGTGTTCATTCCCCGTCAACAGACGGTGAAGTTCATTGCAAAATTCGAAGATTACGCCGATGTGTTACACCCTTTCATGTATCACTGCCACATCTCTTTGCATGAAGATGAGGGTATGATGGGACAATTTGTAGTCACAGATCCTTCCTCGGCCACACTGGAGCCTATCAAAAGATCGAACGATATTATCCTGTTCCCGAATCCGGCCAGTGAGCGTTTATTTGTTTCTTTTGCAGATCCTAATATGGAGGCCTATTACTTGCGCATCACCAATGCACTGGGTAAAACCATGTATATGCTCCCACGTCCGCAATTGGCAGGAGGGATCGATATCAGTCATTTTTCGCCGGGTACTTATTTCGTTCAGGTGACGGATGAGAAGACGAAAAAGGTGGTTTCTAAGAAGTTTACCAAGGTGTAATTATCACATGAAAAATAGTATCGTGTTTCTGCTTTTGGGGTTATTGGTAGGAGGACAGGCTTTTGTCCTTTGGCATGACAATGCCTCTATGGTCAGCAGGAGCTCGGACGCTATGCGCATGATTCATGTTCAACCCATGTTTCAAGGCAAAAAAGTTGTTTTAGACGAGCAAATGCGTAGTCAGGGCGGTGATCCCCTCAAGCTGAATACGCTTCGTTTTTACCTGAGCAATTTTGTTTTTCTGAAAAACGGAGCAGTGGTCTTTGAAGAAAAAAACAGTTTCCATTTACTGGACCTGGAAGATGAAAACACCCTTGACCTAAAATTCGACGCGTTGGAAGGCCGGGATTTCGACGGGCTTAGATTCAAGCTCGGTATCGATAGCCTGACCCATATTTCCGGGGCAATGGGCGGTGATCTGGACCCGACCAAAGGAATGTTCTGGACCTGGCAAAGCGGTTACATCAATTTCAAACTGGAAGGAACTTTTAAGAAATGTCCTACGAGAAACCACGAATTTCAATTTCATCTCGGAGGATATCTGGCGCCATTTCAGTCCGTTCAGTCCGTTCAGGTAAAGATACCCAAGGGAGAGAACCTCGTGCTGCAATTAGATTTGAGCCCGTTTTTTGATCAGGTGGATTGGGTGAAAAAATACAGCATCATGTCTCCCTGTAAGGAGTCTGTGGAAGTATCCAAGGTTTTGGCTAATTCATTCAGTGTTCATGCGGAATAGGTGTATTAAATTTTCATTGCTTTTACTTTTGGCATTTGGCCTGGTCTCATACACCATACCAGCGTGGATTGGCGACCCCATTGAGCTTAAAATACCCAAAAACTGGCCCAAACCGACCTATGATTTTTCCAGAAATCCGCTGACAAAAGAGGGGGTCGAATTGGGAAGAAGGCTGTTTTACGACCCCTTTTTGTCCCGGAATGACATGATTTCCTGCAGCAATTGCCATTTGTCATTCACCGCATTCACACACGTGGATCATGCGTTGAGTCATGGCATTGAAGACCGAATTGGTACCAGGAATTCTCCAGCTTTAATGAACCTAGCCTGGGGGAGGCATTTTATGTGGGACGGAGCAATCGATCATCTTGATTTTCAAGCCCTTGCGCCGATCGCACATCCGGCTGAAATGGACAACTCGATAGAGAAAGTGGTGCAAAAGATTCAGTCGAAACCTGTTTATAAAGAACTGTTTTTCAATGCATTTGGCGACAGCACCGTAAGCGGCGAACGCCTTTTGAAAGCCCTGTCACAATTTGAGTTGACCCTAATCTCTGCCAATTCAAAATACGACCGGATGATTTTAGGACAGGATACCTTTACAGACCAGGAACAGAATGGATACCGCTTATTTCAAAAAAGCTGTGCTTCCTGCCATACTGAGCCCTTGTTTACGAATCTCGGGTTTGAACGAAACGGCTTGCCAATCGATACAACCTTAAATGATTACGGAAGGATGAAGATTACAAAACAGCCTCCAGATTCGCTGAAATTCAAGGTGCCAACGCTGCGAAACATCGAATTTTCCTATCCGTACATGCATGACGGACGGTTCAAAAAACTTCGGGAGGTGGTAAATCATTACGCACAAACAACCGCACTCGAACGAAAAATCGACCTTTCGCCCAATGAAAAAGTGGATTTGGTCGCTTTTTTATTGACCCTGAGCGACAAAGCGTTTTTGTTTAACCCTGATTTTTCTTTTCCACGTTTCTAAATAACAAAGTGGTTTATCCAACATAATTCTGAACATGAAAAAAGTATTTGCTACCCTAATTTTACTAAGCTATTTCGTCCAGTTACAGGCACAAACCAACCCAGCCATTACCGCCTGGCTTAGAAACGTGACAAATATCAAAGGCCGGCATTACGTTCAGGGAAATCCTACACCAATCCAGGATAACACATCTGCTAATATCCAATCGGTCCAGTATTCCAGCAGCTGGGCTTATGTAGCGGCTACTGGTATCCCAGCCTACATTAGCGGGCCATTTTTTGGCAATCCGTCCATTGCAACCGCCCAAACGGGCTATTTCAAAATCCCGCTCAATCCAGTCAAAAACAACGGGACACCAAGCCCAACCACGGGCGGCAATATTGGTGCATTTATCAATGGCGTGGCCTTGTTTGATTACCGGGATGGTGTGGCGTGGAATACAGCCACTAATTCACTTTGTGGTGGCCCCGGAAATCCAGCCTGCCCGGGAGGCATGGGCACTGTACAACCCTGGACCCGGGATGCAGTTCCTGCAGAAAAAATTGGTTTTGACTGTGCAAAAGGACACCCGGCCAATGGAAACTATCACCATCACCAAAACCCCTCCGCATTCAACCTCGACCTGATGGTCATTTCAAATATCTGCGATGTCTATCTAGCCGATGGACTGTATAAGATCGATAGCACCAAACATTCACCGCTGATTGGTTTTGCCTACGATGGTTTCCCAATCTATGGTGCTTATGCCTATAAGAACGCTGATGGCACTGGAGTGATTGTTCGCATTAAATCCAGTTATAAACTTCGCAACATCACAGTCCGAACGCATCATGCCGATGGTACTGACGTAGCTGATGGCCCGAATGTGAGCACAACCTACCCGCTGGGATATTTCCGGGAAGATTATGAATATACCCCGACCTCGCCAGCTACACCGGATCGACTGGACGAGCACAATGGCCGTTTTTGCATCACGCCTGAATATCCACAGGGTACTTATGCCTATTTCGCCACCGTGAACCAAAACTGGAATTCAGCCTATCCTTATGTGGTGGGTCCTACTTTTTACGGCGTTAAAAATGCTTCGAAAGTGCAGACCATCGCTGAGCCGGTTACCACATACAATGGACCACTACTGACCTCTTCTACTGCCATTAGTCAGGTAGATTGTTTTGGAAACGCTACCGGCGCGATCACCCTTACCGCCATCGGTGGCAATCCTCCATACACATTTAACTGGGGCAATGGGATCACCACTCAAAATCGCAGCGGGCTGATGGCCGGAACTTATATCGTGACCATCACCGACATCACCGCACAAACCACCACACAATCAGTTGCCATTACCCAACCCGCGCTTGCAATTTCCGCTTCGGCAATGGCTACCGGGGTGGCTTGCTTTGGAGAATCAACCGGCTCTATCCAATTGACCCCGGCGGGCGGAACAGCGGGATACACCTTTGTCTGGAGCGATGGAAATACAGATCAAAACCGCAGTGCACTTGCTGCCGGATCGTACACCGTGACCGTCAGCGATGCCAATCATTGCAGCACGGCGCTGTCTCAAAACATTACGCAACCGCAGGCTGCGCTTAATGCTTCGGTTATGTCAACGAATGTAGCCTGCTTTGGCAGTCAAACGGGCGCCATACAATTGAACATGAACGGTGGCACAGGGCCCTACACTTTTGCATGGAGTGACGGGAATACCAACCAAAACCGCAACGCACTTGCTGCCGGAACATACACGGTTACGGTCAGCGATGCCAATCATTGCACCGCATCGGGTCAATTGACCATTTCGCAGCCCCTTGAAATTGCGACCATTGCAACGACCATGAATGCCACTTGTGGCGAAACCAACGGGTCGGTTTCTATTTTAGTGAATGGTGGCGTTCCACCCTACGCTTATGTATGGAGCACAGGCGATTCCGCGCAAAACCTGTCCAATTTGTCCAGTGGTTCATATACCGTCACGATCACAGATCAGATGGCTTGCACGGCAATCAGCACAGGGCTGGTGAGCAATCTCAATGGACCCAATACGAGTCTGGAAGCTACGCCGGTAACCTGTTTTGGCGAGGCCTCCGGTGCCTGTAGTCTGCTTATCAATGGCGGAACAGCTCCGTTCACCTTTCTGTGGAGCGACGGCGAAACAACGCAAAACCGAAGCGGCCTGGTTGCCGGGACCTATTCGGTATCTATCCAGGATGCCAATGGTTGCAACACGATCGCTTCCCAAATCATTGAACAACCCTCCCTTATAGTGCTGAATGGACTATCGAGTCCGGATGCTTGTGGGATGAGTATCGGGGCAATTTCACTGGAGGTGGAAGGTGGAATATCTCCGTATACCTTTGGGTGGAGCAATGGAGCGACCGTTCAAAGTCCCGGCAATCTGGCTGCAGGAGATTACACAGTGCTCGTTTCGGACGACCATGGCTGTACGATGCAATTTTCTACTACCGTGGGAGTGCATGATGCCCTGAGTGGTGTTACGATCCCAACGCCTGTGAAATGTTTTGGGGAAGCCAATGGAGCCATTCAATTGAGTCTGAACACCGGTACCGCACCCTTTACTTATCTTTGGAGCAATGGAAGCAATACCCAGCATATATCGGATTTGACTGCAGGGACCTTTGTGGTTACCGTGACCGATGCCAATGGCTGCTCCGTATCCCTGGTTCAGGAAATCGTCCAGCCAGAGCTGCTTTCGGCTTCCACGATACCTACCCATATTGATTGTTTTGGGAATTCAAGTGGTGCGATCGAACTTACTACCCTTGGTGGCACTGCTCCATACAGTTTTGATTGGGGCGGCGGCATACATACCCAAAACCTGAGCAATGTTCCTGCAGGGACGTATACCGTTATCATATTGGATGGAAATGGTTGTTCCACAACTTTGAGCCAGGTCCTGACAGCGCCACTCGCTCCAATTTTACTTAATTTAAATGCTACACCTTCCACGCCAGCCAATGATGGCACGCTTTCCGCCAATGCTACGGGTGGCACGCCTCCCTATACTTTTGAATGGAGCAATGGTTTTTCAGGCGATCAACAAGACAATATAGCTCCAGGCATGTATACAGTTACCATTATGGATGCCAATGCCTGTACCACAAGCGGCAGTGAAACGGTTGATCTGACAAGCACGACTTCTATTGCATTGGGAGAGGTCAGCCTTAATGTTTTCCCCAATCCAGGCACGGATATTCTGATCATACAGGCAAACGGACTTTTGAGAAACAGTCTTCGCCTGAGCTTGTGCAATACCAGTGGACAAGTCCTGTTAGCGCAGGAATTGCCTGAGGGCAGCACAATCAGCATTTTTGACACACAAATACTTTATGATGGCACTTACTTTTTGACGGTTTCGGATGGCAATACTGCCAAAACTTTCAAAATAATCATACAGCGCTAATTGACTTGTTACGATGGGAGACTCTGGCAGCGGGGAAAGACTAATTTGCCCTGCTCAAAGCTGCCCACTGCAATTTGTCAGATAAAACACCCTATTTAATTTCAACCAAAACTAGTATTAATATGACAAAAGCAATCATCTGCCTAGCCTTCTTCGCCAACCTTTTCAACCTTCAAGCACAATCCAATCCGGCCATCAAATCCTGGATTTTCAATACCACTGGTTTAAAAGGCCGACATTATGTCAATGGCAATTCTACCCCAATTCAGGACAATGTACTGGCCAATGTAGAGTCCGTGCAGTATTCTGCCAATTGGTCGTACATCAGAGCAAATGGCATTCCGGCATACATCACCGGACCATTTTTAGATGGGAATCCTTCGCTGGCTACGGCACAAACCGGATACTTCAAAATCCCGCTCAACCCGGTTAAAAATAATGGAACGCCTACCAACACTACGGGAGGAAATATTGGTATTTTTATCAATGGCGTGGCCCTCTTCGACTATCGCGACGGTGTAGCCTGGAACCCAGCCACAAATGCACTTTGTGGCGGCCCGGGAAACCCGCCTTGTCCAGGAGGAATGGGCACTTCTCAGGCCTGGAACAGGGATGCTATCCCGGCAGAACGAGCCGGATTTGACTGCGCTAAAGCACACCCTGCCATGGGCAATTACCACCACCACCAAAACCCATCAGCCTTTAGCCTCGATCAGGTAGTAATCTCCAATATCTGCAACCTGTATCCTGCAGATGGACTGTATGCAATCAATGAGAATCAGCACTCCCCGCTTCTGGGTTTTGCCTACGATGGCTTTCCGATCTATGGAGCCTATGGCTTCAAAAATACGGATGGCACAGGGGGCATTGTCCGCATAAAATCAGCGTATAAACTCAGAAATATAACCGAACGTACCCTTTATGCAGATGGAACAGATGTAGCAGACGGCCCCATCGTAAGCAGTACATACCCACTCGGGTATTTCCGGGAAGATTATGAATACGTTGCGTCCATTGATACAGATGTTTTGGACGAACACAATGGCCGTTTTTGCATCACGCCGGAATATCCACAGGGTACGTATGCCTATTTTGCTACAGTCGATTCCAACTGGAATTCAGCCTATCCGTACGTTGTAGGACCTACTTTTTACGGCGTAAGAACTGCTTCTAAAGTGCAAACCATTGGGGAGCCCGTGACGATATATACGCCTACAACTGCCATTTCAGAAACGGAACTAAATGACCTGAATATTGCCATTTTCCCCAATCCGTCCGGCGACTTTTTTGCCGTGCAGGTGGGAGGATTACTTCGGGATAAAATGAATTTGCGCCTCTTCGACCAATCTGGAAAATTGATGCAGGAAACGGAGATCCAGCCTGGCAGTACCATCGGATATCTGGATGCAAGAACCTTGTACCCCGGGATGTATATTGTTACATTTTCCTTGGATGGTCAGGTTGTTTCGAGTAAAAAAGTGGTGGTGGACTAGATTTTTCTGCTGGTTTAGACGCTATGAAACACGGCTGGCACGGATGAGACACGGATTTTAGGGACTAACTATACAAATCCGTTTCTCATCCGTGTCCCCCCACCTTCCAAATAGCCCAACTACTTTTCCCATCCACATCAACCATCAAAAATGAAATATATCAATTACGTTTTGCTACTAACGGCAACCCTGTTTTGCCTGAGCTTCCTGACAGAAAAAGAAAAAGTCGTACGGGATTTCAGGCTAAAAAATACAGACGGCCAATACGTTTCTTTGAAAAACTACCCCAATGCAAAGGGCTTCGTCATCATTTTCACCTGCAATCATTGCCCCTTTGCGAAATTGTATCCACCGCGCTTGAATGCCCTGAATGAAAAATACGCTAAATTGGGCGTACCCTTGATTGCCATCAGCTCGACAGATACCATCACCTACGAGGAGGATACCTATTCGGAAATGGTAAAAAAAGCCCGGACTGAAGCCTTTAATTTCCCTTACCTTTTCGATGGCGAGCAAAAGGTAGCGAAGAACTTTGACGCTCAAAAAACACCCCATGCCTATGTGATCTGGAAAGAGAAGGGAAAGTGGGTGGTCAGATATAACGGAGCAATCGACGACAACGGAGCAGAGCCTGAAAAGGTTGAAAATCAATACGTTGCCAAAGCTGTAGATGCCTTATTGGCGGGAAAATCCATTGTCGTGAAAGAGACAAAATCTATTGGTTGTCAAATCCTTTTTAGAAAATAGCATGAAGCAAACCTTTACCTTTTTTTTGTTTCTAATCCTTTCAATTGCGGCTAAAGCCCAGCGCAATGTCATCCTCATCATCGCTGACGACCTGGGAACAGACTATCTCGGTTTTTATGAAGACCATCAGGATACGGCACCCGTCCCCAACATTCGAAAATTACTGGCCAAAGGCGTTCGCTTCACCAATGCCTG
>CANJPT010000055.1 GCA_947476195.1 Lewinellaceae bacterium
AAGGAAAACGCGCTGTTTGGCCAGCCAAAGCGGTCTTGCGCGAGGGTAGCGCCATTGACCGAGCCATGATTCGCAAAAGACGATTGATCCTTTGCGCTGCCTGAAAAGGCATACGACGCGACAGGCGTTTGGGCGTTCAAACCTGCCACTGTAAACAGCCAGCAGGTGAGCATGAGTAGCGGATGTAAATACCGGTTCATAATTTGATTGTTTTAAATTGTTTCAAAAACTTTATTTTAGAAAAATGAAACATCTGGAAACCCTTTGACGGGATCGCCAAATCTTATATTTCTAAAAATGACCTTTACTAAGAATTAAGTGTAATTGAGCGAAGCAAAATTAGTATGAGGCAGGGGCCCTCAATGATGCAATTATGTGAATAAATGGTATTATTATGAAACCGAGTAGTCTCCGATTTTTCACAGCATAATTTAATTCATGCCTTTTACTTCGAACTCAAATTTTGACAAAACGAGCCATAACAGCGGTTTTCTCGGAGCTATAAAATACGGTATATATCCCGCCTCCGAGCTTCGTGACATTCAAGTCGATCAACGCTCCGCTCAGTCCGTGTTGCTCCAAGAGCAACCTTCCTTCCATGTCCAGAATCTGAACTGCGCAAGTGAGGGGTGGATTTAAAGCTGCCGCCTCACCGTTTAACAACCGAACGGTCAATACATCCGCAACCGGATTTGGCGACAGTTCCAACGTTTGTGTTTCCGAAAAAACTGGCAGCTGAACCGCACTAACCGCTTCTTCAAAAAGACTTTTCACGCCATTCGGCGGCAACGCATAATCATAAATTTTCACCGCATCCATCACACCTTTGAAATTGTACTCTGGCTGTGCGGGCAACATTTGTCCCATTAAAAAAGGAAACGTCGTGGTGCGGATCTTTCCCGTCAAAACCTTGTATGTACGGAGATTCCCATTCAGATATAAGGACAGTAGCAAACCATCATAGGTCGCTGTTACGTGGTAAAACTGATCATTTTGCAGGGGCACGTCCATATCCAGGTCTGCAATGCCGTTGAGGGTATTAACTGTCCAGCGGAGGTTTTTTTCAGGGGTTATAGAGAGCTTCCAGCGGTTTTGCCAAGAACCGTGAGAGAGTAAAAATGACTCTTTTTCCGGAAGGGCATTGGCTTTGAACCAACAGCTAATGGTAATACCATCCTGAAAATTAAGCAGCAGATTATTGGGCACGGTGATATTCTGCGTGCCACCATTGAGGTAATAAGCGCGTTGCTGTCCGCCGTTTTTATCTACGGTCAGTATGGCGCCATTGGCTTGCCCGTGGAGCTGGTTGCCGCTCACATCATTGGCATTCCCCGTAAACGGATAGTGTGCGATCAGGTCGCCGGGGGTGGTATTGAAATTTTTTACCAGGATTTTGACCGTCTGCTGCGCGAACAAACCCTTGTCGTCGCTGACTTTCACGGAGAGATCGTAAATGCCTTCGGTAGCAGGAGCCGTCCAATCAACCACTTTATCCGTTCCATTGTAGGTGCCTCCCGTAGCAGTCCATGCATAGGTCAATGGGTCGTTGTTCCCATCTGTAGCGAGACAAGTCATTTGAAGTGTACCGCCAGGTGCTACAAAAGCTACACTTTTTTGAATATCAATGATCTGAGGGGCCTTGTTGATTACTGCAACAATGATCATTTGCAAGATCGCCGTGTCGCGGTTCCCTTCAGGGTCACTGGCAATCAGGCGGATCTCTAAAATGCCCTGATTTACAGGTGCGTGGAATTGAATGTTTGCACCTGATCCAGAAAAGCTGCCATTGGTGGCACTCCATGCATAATTGATCTGCCCGGAATCAGTGTCCTCGACAGTAGCATAGACTATGGTTGAATCGTTGAGTTCCAAGGGGTTTTTCGCAGCTACAAGTGCTTTAATCCGGGGCACATTCGTGTATGCCTGGGTATGCTGCTCAAAATCAACCACCACACCATTCACCAGCATTTTGTTTTGATCATAGGAAACAACACCACCCGCAGGACAAATAGTCACCATAATGGCCTGATTCGCCGGGATGCTAAGATTGACCAGCCCGGAAACGTTTTGGAAAAGAAAACTCTCTGAAAGCGATTCATAAATATCGGCCGGACCATTGCCAGCAGCAAACTGAATGGTTTGAGCCGTCGGATAGGAATTGTAGATTAGGTAGGTAGGGTAGGCTTCGCTACCATAAAAATCAGTTTTCAGCAGATCGAGTTTGAGTACTTTATCCACATTGGTTTTTTCCACGATCGCCCCGAGGTAGCCGATAGACCCTGTACCATAAAGTGCTAGATTCGTAGCCGCCCAGCCCCCTTGTAGCGCATCTCCAGTTGAAAAAGGGGATAGATTCTGGAATTTCTGACGCAGCGCTTCATAGCCGATCACGTGTTGTGGGTCATTTACATTCGACCACGCCGAGGCATCCTGCAAATTGGCAGATAAAAACCCAGGATAATAAAATCGGGTAGCATTCGATAAGTTGAGTACCCATTTGCCAATAGCCCGGGCAAAACGTTTGTCGTAACGGACCATGGGGACAAGGGCCGAAGCTTGTTGTACCCCATTCAGTTGAAAGGCATAATCGTTGCCCGCATCATTGGCCTCTCCCACCAGACCAGAGACATCGAACCCGCCCCAGGTACCCACAATGGTACCCCAACCCCGCAAAGGACCCCGGTCAAAGGACCAGTTGACCATTTTTTGAATGTCGTAATGGGTGCCGATTTCGGCATTCATTTTTGCGGCAGTATAGGTTCCGTAGGGCAATTGTAATTCGTAGGAAGGGTTTGATGTCCAATCATTCAGAAATTCGATGGACCACTCGGCGCCTTTCAGGTATTCCGGATTTCCGGTTTCTTTCCAGGCATTGTACAGTACCCAGGCATAGGCACCGGCAGCCTCGGGCTCTTTTACACCATTGGCATTGGGCTGCATGATCTTGAATTTCCATGCGCGGTAATTCATATAGGCGGGTTCCCAGGGTGCATCGCTGCCGCCCATGGCGCGCACGGCTGCCAGGAATTGGTCTGCAATGGTGGTGAACTGGGTATTTGCTTCAGCACCCATATTAGAGTACAAATCGTACAGCTGATAGAAAAACACATTGGGCATCAGGTCATACCACCAATCACTGCCACTGCTTGCCCCTGCATTATTGAGGTAGAGATTTTCACCATTGGCTTTGTTGAAAAAATCCTGGCTCATGAGCAGCCAGTTTTTACCGAATTGGTTGGTTTTGTCTGCCCCAACCAAAGAGGCCGCCACCAGTGAAGGCAATACATTGATGGCTTCGTTGCCCAGTGGGGAGTTGGTGCCGACGTAGGTATGCAGTCGGAATGTTGGATTTTGGGGATAATTCACGCCTCCAGAGCCCAGACTGGAAAGCGGCAGGTATTGGCCTGTTTTCTGAAGATTGTAGACAAATGAGTCATATTGCTGGGCTACCTGCTTCCAGTTTCGAAGGTTGTAGGGAGCGGGCTGATTGGGCATCAGGTCTACCCGGGGCAGCGCGATTTGGCCTGATTGACCACTTAACAAAGTGATAGACCATACCAGGACAATCCAGAGAATTACAATACGAGGCACAAAAGCCATGAATAAGGTGGTTTTAATTTAACCATATAGTTCAATAGCACACATAGTCTACTAGATAAAACGATGTGAACGATGTGGTTAAAAGTATAATATATAAAACGATGTGAACAATGAGGTTAAAAAATCTTGTGCTATCAATAATTAGGATTCTGCAACAACGTAGGATTCAAATCGATCTCCGTCTGTGGCAAAGGAAAAACCTCATGTTTACCTACCTGAAAACCCGGCAACACCGTTCCGGCAATGCCCCAGCGTACCAGATCAAAATAGCGATGCAGTTCAAAGCCTAATTCCACCTGACGCTCATGTCGAACTGCATCACGCATCGTCTGCTGATCAGTCGTTGTTATCGGCGGAAGCGCCGTGAGTGGATCAGTCGCCTGAGCCCTTGCACGGGCGCGCACCAACTCGAGTGGGACCTGCGCCTCTTGCACCCGATTGAGTTCTGTAAATGCTTCAGCCTCCCAGAGCAATAATTCGGAAAAGCGAATGGCCGTGTAGTTAATGTCTCCATCTGCTTTTTGGGTTACGGAATCTTTGGCTTGCAGGTATTTCACCACGCTGTGCCCCGTAGAAGAAAAGGATGGTTTGTACACGACGCTAAAATAGGGCTCGTTGTTGGAAGCCGCCGTGAATTTGCGGCGTGGGTCGTTTGGCTCGAAAGCATTTACAAATGCTACAGTTGCTTCTGCGAAGCCGTACCCTTCATATTTTTTGGAAGCCCACCATTGGTTCAGAAAGTTTCCGACGCCAAGTTCGAGGTTACTGTGCTGTATCTCCCAAACGGATTCTGCATTGTTTTGGGTGTTTTTCCTGAAATTATCCTGGTAATTAGGCATAAGTGAATAGATGCCCAAAGCCTTCACTTTAACCGTGTATTCAATAACTTTTTCCCAATTCTTTTCATACAAAAAGGTCTTTGCGGCAAGGGCATACGCGGCGCCTTTGGTCGACCTACCTACCTCTTTCCCAACGTATTGAGCTGGTAACAAATCAGCCGCACGTGCGCAATCTGATTCTATTTGAGCATAAATAACTGCCTTTGGAGTCTTGGCCACTTTCAATTCATCTGGTGGAAGCACTTTGATTAAAAGGGGGACCTCTCCAAACACCTGCGTCAAAAGAAAATAATAATAGGAACGCAGAAACAAGGCTTCTCCCGTGATCTGATTCCGGCGAGACTCGCTCATTTCGATATTGGGGACATTGTCCAATACCAGGTTGCACTGGGTGATGCCCGTGTATTGCAGCTTCCAGAAATCATTAAGCTCCTGGGTGCGTGGCGTGAACGTGAATGCCTCCATTTCTACCAGGCCCGGGCGTGAACCATCGCCGCCTGTGATGGCCTCGTCTGAGGTGATTTCTGCAAAAGCCCAGTAGTAATTGTTGTTGTCATTACTGAACAGCAGGGGCTGATAGGCGGCATTAAGGGCCTGCAACGCATCGTCTTCCGTTTGAAAAAAGGAGCCTGCGTCTAAAATGGCGATGGGTTCTTTGTCGAGGATGCCCTGACAGGAGGATCCCAAAAGCAGCAGAATGAAAATTTGTATCGATCTCATGTTTTTCAAATCAATTATTTGTGAAACCTCCTAGGTTTTGAAAACCTGCGAGATTTGGAATAATTTAAAAATCCAGTTTCAAGCCCAAAATAAAGGTCCGGGGCGCTGGAACAGTCCCCCAATCAATCCCCACAGCGAGATCGGACGAAAGCCCTAAACCACGTGTATCATTCGAGTTTGCCTGAATTTCAGGATCTAAACCAGGATATTTCGTAAGTGTAAGCGCGTTTTGTGCCGTCACATACAAGCGAAAACCGCCAATATCTTTCCATTTCAGCAGGTCTTTAAAATTGTATCCCAGTGTTACGTTTCGGAAGCGCAGGTACGAGCCGTCTTTCAGAAAACGGGTTGAAACGCGACGGTTGCCATTGCGATCGTCCAGACTCACTTTCGGGATATCCGTATTTGTGTTCGTTGGTGTCCAACGGTTTAGGATATCGGAATAGGAATTAAATCCCCGCGACTGCGTTTCGTAGGCGAAATTGCCGTAGAGGAAATACACGTCGTTGCCATGCACGCCCTGGATAAGGGTCGAAAAATCAAAGTTATTCCAATTCAAACTTAGGTTGACCCCATAGGTGAAATCCGGAAATGGGTTGCCGATATGTGAGCGGTCTTTGTCATCTATTTTGTTGTCGCCATTCAAATCGGCAAATTTTACGTCGCCCGGACGGGTATTCGTGGTTTGGAACGGACTACCGTCAATCTCCTCCTGTGTTTGGAATATTCCCAACATTTGATACAAGAAAAATGACCCGACCGGATAACCGGTTTCTGTTTTGGTCAAAGGGCCATCGGAGAGGCCAAAGCCACCCAGAATCGGTTCGCTGTTAGCAATGGAGGTAACATTGTTGCGGATCGTGGAGATGTTCACCCCAATATCATATCTAAATTTTCCGACCTTGTTTTTGTAGATCAGGCCCAGTTCTAATCCTTTATTTTCAACAGAAGCTGCGTTGACAAAAGGAGGCCTTACAGAACCACCAGCCTGAGGTACTGGTACACGGACCAGGATATCGTCGGTGGTTTTGCGGAATACATCGGCGGTCAATGAAAGCCGGTCTCCCAAAAAACTCATGTCCAGCCCAAGATTGCTTTGGGTGCTCGTTTCCCAACGGATATTGCTATTTCCAGTTTCGAGAATGGTGGCACCTGTCACGATCTGATTGCCAAAAACATATACCTGATCGCCCGTGCTAACCAGCGAACTATAGGGGTAGACCCCAATCTCCTGATTGCCGAGTTGGCCCCAGCTGGCTCGGATCTTTAAGCTGGAAACTAATTTAACCGGGTCAAAAAATCGCTCATTAGAGATATTCCAGGCAGCAGACAGCGAAGGAAAAACAGCCCAGCGATTGTTTTTTCCAAATCGGGAAGACCCATCACGGCGCACCGCAGCACTCAACACATATCGGCTTTTGTAGGAATAGCCTGCCTGTGCAAAATACGACAACAAAGCCCATTCTGTAGCAATGCCAGATGCGCCAAGATTCCCGAGCGCTTCCGGAATACTTGCGTCAATGTAGCGAAAAAGGGGATCGCTCCGGCGGAAATTGTTGGCTGAAGCACCTAAATAGTCGGTATGATTCTGGATGGCCTCCATGCCCATGAGGGCGGAAATGCGGTGATCGCCAAAGGTTCGCTGGAAATCGACGGTGTTGTTCCAAACCAGTGTCTGATTGAAAACCCGGCCTTCATTGAGCGAGGTTGGATTATAGATAGCCTCAGAAAGGCGTTCCTTGAACAACTTTTCCTGCTCAAACTGAAAATCGCCGCCAAGGGTAGTACGAAGTTTAAGTCCTTCCAGTAGTTTTAGTTCTGCAAATACATTCCCAAATACCCGGGATCGTTTAATACTCCAATCGGTATTATTAATAAAAACAATCGGGTTTGCATTGCCATCGCCATAAAGGGTAGGGTCGCCAAGCTCTGAACTGACCTTTACATATCGGCCATCTGCATATTGGCTGCGAAAAACCGGTGCTGCTATGAGGGCATAACGAATGCCGCTCAATTCATTTCCCGGGCCATAGCCATCACCCGAACCACCAATCACGTTGCGGTCGGTATGGGAGAACGAAAGGTTGTTGCCCAATTTAAACCGTTTGCTACCCATCTCCCCGTTGAAACGCACCTGATATTTGTCAAAACCCTGCCCTTTGAACACCCCATCCTGAGTATGGTATTCTCCGGACAAGTAAAAACTGCTCAATTCGCTACCGCCGGAAGCAGAAAGTGCATAATGCTGAATCGGGGCGGGATTGAATACCTGATCCAACCAATCGATGTTTGGCAGGGTATCCAAAATAGCTGGATCGTACGTATTCAACTGATTTGCCGGATTTCGAAGGGTATTGGCATTGGTTATGGCTTCATTTCGAATGGTCAGGTATTCCGCTGAGTTGAGCAAAGAGGGCAGATTGACCACATTTTGTATGCCGGAATAAGCCTCAAAAGCAAAAGTTGGTGTGCCTGATTTGCCACGTTTGGTGGTGATGAGTACCACCCCATTCGCGGCTCTGGCACCATAAATGGTCGCTGCTGCACCGTCTTTCAATACCTCTATGGACTCAATGTCGCCGGGAGAAAACATATTAATATTTCCTGTAGCTGGTACGCCGTCTATGACAAAAAGCGGATTGTTATTGCCCAAAGTACCTGCCCCTCGGATCCGCACAGCAATATCGTCACCGGGTGATCCGGTCACCTGAGTAACCATGACACCAGGCGCCTGCCCTTGTAGGGCCTGATCGATCCCCACCACGACAAGCTTTTCTATGTCTTTTGATTTAATAGAAGTAATGGCGGAGGAAATGTCACTGCGGATCTCTTTTTTGTAGCCTGTTACGACAACATCCTGCAAAAGGTTAAGACCGGTGCCCATGATTACGGAAAGGGTGGCACGGCCTTGCACCGCCATTTCTTGGTCAGTAAATCCTGTGTAGCGAAAAAGTAATTTTGCACTGGAGGAAGCCAGGGTAAGCTGAAAGGTCCCGTTGATATCCGTCAGGGTGCCATTGCTGGGATATATGCCCATTTCCTGAACACTTACACCGATCAGGGGTGTGCCATCTTCGTCCGAAACAACCGTCCCGGAAACCTCAACGGTTTGTGCGCCAGCGATCTGAAGACTGAATAGTAGAAGTAAAAAGCAAATAAAGCGCATGAAATATTGTAATAAAAGACGCGAACGTGATGAATTGTGCCAGATCATAAGACCCATGCAGAGAGAATTTTTAGCAGAAAGAGATGTACTCATAGCAAGCTGATATGGATTCAGTCTGGCAAAAGTCACTCAGCTAAAAAGAGAAATCTAATATTATTAAGTGAATAGCTTGTACTTTTATGAACAGAAATCAGATTCTTTAATTATATTCTGTCCAAATATTTTTAGATGATAAAAAATTGGCTGATTCGCCTGTTTATAAAATCTTGTTACAAAAATGAATATATACCGAGAAATAACTCCGCTCAAAACTCCCGATGTTTTTGTGGTGCTGGATTCCGTCTGCAACGGCTTCGATTATCCTATTCATAACCACCCGGAGTACGAACTAAATCTGATCGCGGGCATGTCTGGCACACGAATTGTCGGCGACTCTATCGAGCGGTATACCGATTTTGATCTCGTATTATTAGGCCCTTATCTATACCATAAATGGGATGGGGATGCGCAGTTACAACAGAACGGGCAGCCTTACCGGGTGATTACGATCCAGTTTTCAATGGAATTGTTCAGTGCTCAACTTTTTCAAAAAGAGCGATTTATCAAGATCCGAAAATTGCTTCGGGACTCCAGTCGGGGCATTAGGTTTCACGGAAAAACCTTTGAGCAGGCAATGCGGATCACGATCGGCCTCACAGAAGATAAGGGCTTTACCAATATTATCGAGTTTTTACAATTGCTAGACCTGCTTTCTCAGACCAGCGATACCACCTTATTGGCAAGCGAAGGCTTCTCACCCAAAGCACTTAGGTCAGACAGCAATCGAATGCAGGTTGCCTATGGGTATATATTAAAGCATTTTGCCAATCCAGACTTAAAGATCGGAGAGGTAGCCACATTGGTAAATATGAGTGACTCGGCATTTAGCCACTTTTTTCAAAAATTCGCATTTCGGAGTTTTACTGACTTTTTGATCGATATCCGGGTCGGACATACCTGTAAACTGCTGCTTGATACGGATGAAACGGTCAACCAGATCGCAAACAGATCAGGGTTTAACAACCTGGCCAATTTCAATCGGCTGTTCAAAAAATACCGATCCTGCACCCCAGTGGAATATCGGCGAAAATACCTGGAGAAGGGTGAATTTGACTGGACACACCAAGTAACGCCCTGGCAGTTTATGCCTCAGAAAAAAGGAGATAAAGAAGCAATCAAACCTGTTGCGTACGCTACCCGCTTGGTTCATTTTTAGTTTTTTTTAAAAATAAGTCATTCCAAATTTTGAAATCGACCTCGTAAAGGTCAAACATTGGTAAATGTTAAGATAGCGCACAAGGACCTCGGAGAGTTCTAACATAAACATTTTTGTGGATTAGATTTACCAATGTTAGTCCTCTACGAGGTCCATCAAAAATCTAAAATCCATTTTCTGCCAATATTAAGCCTTTCCGAGGCCAAGGACGCACAAAATTCGGGATGACACCTGTTTAAAAAACTAATCATGACTCGCAAACTCCATCACCTTAAACAAGTGCAAAAGATAAGGGAACAAGGCATCCATACTTTCCTGTGCACCCCTGGTGGAACCCGGCAATGCCAGGATCAAAGTGTCTCCTTTCAGCCCGCCCAGACTTCGGGAAAGCATGGCATACGGCATGTGTTCCTGCCCGTATGTTCTGGCCGCTTCTGCAATGCCCGGGATCTCGCGATCCAACATCGGACGAATGGCTTCCGGGGTCACGTCTCTCGGAGACAAGCCCGTTCCTCCGGTTAGAATGATCAGGTCAAAATGATCATCATATAATGTCTGCACCTTTTCCTGAATGGCCGGAATTTCGTCCGGGATAATGGCAAAATCTGCCACCTCAACCTGATAGGGCTGCAATTTTGCCTGAATGGCCTTGCCAGCCCGGTCTTCTTTTTTGCCCGCTGAAATACTGTCGGAACAAACGATGATGGCCGCTTTGACAGTCTGGTTGAGCTGCTCTTTATACTGTGACTTGCCCCCTTTTTTGGAGACCAGCCTGATGTTCAGGATTTCGATCCCTTTGTCTATGGGCTTCAACATATCATACATCGTGAGGGCTACCACCGATGCGCCATGCATGGCTTCCACCTCCACACCGGTCTTATAAATGGTCTGCACTTCCACCAGGATCTCAATATCCAATCCATGGATTGCGTGCGTAATAGCCGTGTATTCAACTGGCAGGGGATGACAATCCGGGATCATGTCGCTGGTGCGTTTTACGCCAAATAAACCAGCCACCCGACTGGCTTCCAAAACATCGCCCTTGGGTACGGTCTTATTCTGAATGGCGTCAATCGTCTCCTGTTTGCTCACGCGCACCACCGCGCTGGCGATGGCACTGCGGTGGGTTTTGACTTTGTTGGTGATGTTTACCATGGCTTCTATTTGTTTTCTTTCCAGCTGTATTGCTCGTTGTCAAAAATTTCTTTGCCCCACACCGGTACTTCCTGTTTGATGCGCTCGACCACCTCATTGCAGGCATCGATGGCCTCCCGGCGGTGAATGGCCGAGGTAAAAACGAACAGGCAAATTTCGCCTGCGTTGACCCTGCCAAGGCTATGGTAAATGTGCATACAGGTCAGTGGATATTTGGCAAAAGTATCTTCCCGGATCGCATGAAACTTTTCCTCGGCCATTTCAGCATAAGCCGAATACTCGATGGCCACAACCCCCTGCCCTTCGATCACATCCTTGCGCACCTGACCCAGAAAGATACTGTGCGCACCAATGTTCTGTTGCCTACTGTGCTTGCCGATAGAGTCGCCCACAAACGCAGGGGCGATGGGGCCATCGACAAAGACCTTTTTGGGACGGTGGCTGCCTGGTTTTTTATCGGTGGTATTTATCGCTGGGTTTTCCATTTTATGATTCCTCCTTTTAAATTGTAAACAGTGCGAACCCCAATCTTTTCAGTGATCAGATGGGCTGCCATAATGCTTCGCACGCCGGTCTGGCAAAATATGACCAGAGGGCGGGCCGGATCGATCTGATGCAGGTTTTCCCCGAGTTCAGACAAGGGTATGCGCAAATGTTCAAACTCAGTCACCCTGGGCGTTTCATGCAGGTTTCGCACATCGATGATCTGGGTGGTCTGACTGCTTCGCAGTTGATCAAATGCGGCACCATCAATATCCTTGTATTCCGATACTAGCCTGTTGCAAAACCATTCGTAATTCATTTTTTGAAAGTCCTCAGCGGTCTGAGGAATCTGTAATCCACTGCTTTCCAGGGGTGAAATTTCCAGCTCGTACACGAAATTATTCAACGCATTGTAGCACAACAGGCGATTGGCCAGGGGCTTCCCCGCTCCGGTAATGATCTTGATAGCCTCGGTGGCCTGCATGGTTCCGATGATTCCGGGAAGTACCCCAAGCACACCTGCTTCATTACAACCTACTACTTCAGATGGGTCTGGAGGCTCTGGGAAAAGATCACGGTAATTCGTTTTGACCCCTTGGTCTGGCAAATTGAAAACACTCAGTTGACCTTCAAACCGAAAAACGGAGCCATAGATCAGAGGTTTGTTCAACAGCACACAGGCATCATTGATCAGATAGCGGGTGGGAAAATTATCCGAACCATCAAGCACCAGATCAAAGCGGGAGAGGATTGAAAGCGCATTTTCGGGGCCAATCTTTTCGCAGAAAATTTCTACCTCAACCTCCGGGTTAAGTGCTTTTATCCGTATTTCCGCGACTTTAGCCTTCAATTTCCCGATATCTTCCATTGTATACAGGACCTGGCGATGCAGGTTGGATTCATCCACCACATCAAAATCAACTATCCCAATCCGACCCACGCCAGCTACCGCCAGATACTGCAAAGCCGGGCAACCCAACCCACCAGCACCCACCACCAATACACTGCCCCTGGAGAGCAATTGCTGTCCTTGCTCCCCGAGTTCTTTTAGGAATATCTGTTTTTGGTACCGTTGCGTTTTATGGTCGGGATACATCATTCCAGCGAATGTAGGTTTTACCTATTAGTACACTTTGTAACTGTTCAATTTTTATTTTTTCAAATATTTCACATAGCATACATAGTTTATAATTTCTTGGTATCCAAGGCTATATACACTATGCTATGTGAACTATGTGGTAAAACAAATAAACCTATGTGGTAAACCTACAAGCTCGATCAGAAATAAGATTTTGGCCACGCTATCCGCCCGAAAACGGAGGCAGCAAAGCGACTATAGAATCCTCCCCCAACACACAATTATCGTCCACTATTTTTTTATCCACAGCAATCAGGTAACGCATGCCTTTCAACGCAGGAAATGTCATTTCAAGTTTCAGGCGGACTTCACCGGCTGTGGCGACGCCCTCCAGCGCCCATTCCTGTTGAGAAAATATATCCGCCAGTTTTCCAAAGGGAAGGATTGTTACTTTCATGATCTAAAAATGGTGAGTTCCTTTAAAATATCAACGCCCGTATAATCCGGCAAGCAATGCAGCACACTTGCAATACCCTCAAATTCCGCTGCTGGATGCGTGGTCGTCAGGATAATCGCTTTCATGCCAGCATTCAGGGCCGTTCGGGCGCCAGTTGGGGAATCTTCAAACACCAGACAATTGGAGTACGCGACCCCGAGTTTATCCGCAACCTTAAAAAAAACCTCCGGATCCGGCTTGCCCTTTTCCACATCTTCAGCATGGATCACGGCCTGAAAATAATGCCGGATATTCAAATGATCGAGTACAAAATCAACGTTCGCAGAGGGGGCTGCTGTTCCAATGCCCATCGGGATATTCGCTGCTTTGGCCGTCTCCAGGAGTTCTGCCAGCCCGGGCAGCAACTTTAATTCAGACAAAAAGATCTCCCGATACCCGCTTTCTTTTTCAAAGGAGATTCGCTCGCGTTCTGCAAGGCTGTACTGACCTGGAAATAAGCGCTCGATGATCTCGACGTTTTTACCGTGACAGGTAGCCATCACATCGTCCATCGTCAGTTGAAGGCCATAAGCTGCCAGTGTTTTTTGCCAGCCCCGGTGGTGGGTCATCATGTTATCCACCATCGTACCATCCATATCAAAGATAATTGCCATTGTATTTGGTTTGTAAATGTGGCACACCTAAACCCAGGTGTGCCACACTTTTCTTGCCGCAAAGAACTTAAGAAAAGAGCAGTTTCAGCGCAGCAATAAAAAGAACGATGGACAGACAGATCGTCAGGATTCTTTGGTTGAATCGAAAAGCGCCAAAATAGGAGCCACCGAGGCCGCCAACCAAGGCAATGCCCACCATGCCGATCATGTCGGGACTAAAACTGATTCCCTGTTGCATTTGGCCTGCCAGGCCTGCCATCGAATTGACCAGAATAAACAAGGCACTTACTGCTGCCGCCTGCTTAACATCCGACCAGCCGAAAAGGATCAGTAAGGGAGAAAGTATGATGCCACCGCCAATGCCAAGGATCCCGGAAATGAACCCAATCCCGGCACCCATCCCCAGCGCCCAGTAGATATTTATTTCCTTTTGATTGCTTGCCCTGGGTTCAAAAGGAAACATAAACCGAATGGCAGGAAAGATTAAAAAAGCCCCCAGGAGTTGTTTGTACAACATGGTGGGTGGTGTAATCAGTCCTCCGAAATATGCAGCGGGAACTGCTGTAATGGCCAGTGGCAGAAATAATTTCCAGGAAAAATAACCGCTTCTGAAGTACGAAAGGAAAGCGATCGCTGAAACAAAAATATTCAGCAAAAGGGCCGTGGGGCGCATAACCTCCGGTGCAAACCCGTACAAAGCCATCAAAGCAAGATATCCACTGGCCCCACCATGCCCGACAGAAGCATACAAAAAGGCCACCAGCATCAACAATATCCCAAAAAGCAGACTAAAATCAGACTCCATAAGCTGTTCTTTTTCAATGCTTTTAAAACAGATGAACTGCTACAACTTCACCTTTCAGGTAATCGGTTCTTTCTTCTTCCAGCAGGATCAGACAATCTGCGAGGACAAAGGAACTCATCTGGTAGGATTCCTGCGCATGCAGGGGGGCGACTTCGGAGCCTTCTGTTTTACCTTTCAAAAAATAGGTCAAGCCGGCTTTTTTGTTGAATCCTTCACTCAAGGTCTTTTGCACCACTCGTTTGGACGGTCCCAGGCTCCCACTCATTTTTTCGATGACCGGAACGATGTATTCATAAAAACAGGTCAGCACTGCGGAAGGGTTTCCGGGTAGTCCAAACAGCAATTTTGGGCCGCATTTCCCAAAGAAAAGGGGCTTCCCAGGCTTCTGTTTTACTTTGTAAAAAACAGTATCTACCTGACAATTATCCATCGATTTTTTTACCAGATCATAATCACCAACCGAGATGCCGCCCGTAGCAATTACAAGGTCACATTGTTCGATCCCTTCGCGAAGATGTGCCGTGATCTGCACTTCATCATCCGGACTGCGGTATACCAGTGTGGGTTGAATATTCAGCTCCTGCAACGCAGCCCTGAGCGCAAATGAATTACTCTCAAATACTTGTCCGCCAACCAATGCTGTGCCCGGTGCTACCAGTTCTGACCCAGTAATCAACAATGCGATCCTGGGTTTTGCGAAAACGTTTACATGGGTAATCCCGAGTCCGGCAAGCAGTCCGATAGCCGCAGGTGTGAGCGTGGAGCCAGCAAATAAAGCCGTTTCTCCTTTTTTGGTTTGAGATCCCTGTGGGCGAACATTGCCGCCCTTCTTAAGTGGAAAATCTTCAATCCGGAGCTGGTCTCCTTCACACCTTGTTTTTTCCTGCATGACCACCGTGTCGGCGCCTGGGGGAACAGGCGCACCGGTGAAGATACGCATCGCTTCTCCGGAGGCGGGGCTTATAGTGGATTGTCCGCCGGCAGCGATCTCCCCGATCACACGAAATGGTTTTTCAAAAAATGAAGGATCGAATGGAAATGCATAACCATCCATGGCTGACTGATCAAAAGGCGGCATATCCACCGCAGAAACGATGGACTCAGCCAGTGTCATACCCAGTGATTCCAGGATTGGTATGCTGAAGGCAGGTAAAACAAGGACGGAGGCCTCAATTCGTTTTTTCGCTTCGTTGACTGTGATCATTTACGGTAGACGGTTTACGGGACACGGTGGACGGTTTACGGGACACGGTTTACGGGACACGGTTCACGGTAGACAGGTAAAATACATACTGGATTTTGGAACAAATAATTGCTTTGACACCTCGTGAACCGTGTACCGTCCACCGTAAACCGTCTTTACCCCCCAATTGCAATCATACTTCGATTCTGAAGCAAACTGGCATCAATTTTTTCATAATCCTGCAAAAACTGACCGCCCAAAGCCTTTTCCTTCTGATCCAGGCACAATTGGATCAAAGGTTCTATTTCCTGTCCGCTGCGCAAGGCACCCAGTAGATCTACTTCCGATCTGGAGAACAGGCAGTTTTTCATTTTCCCATCGGCAGTTAAACGCATTCGGTTACATCCAGCACAAAAATGGGAACTCATCGTGCTGATGATGGCAAAGGTCCCTTCATGATTCAGCACTTTGAATTTTTTAGCGGTATCGTTTTTGGCATCCAACAATTTGATGAAGGAGAACTTTTCACCAATCAATTCAAGCATCTGACTGGCTGGGAAGACCTGCGCATGCTCCCATAGATTACCCTGGAATGGCATAAATTCAATAAACCGCACATGGATTGGCAGATCTTTTGTCAACGCAACGAAATCGACAATTTCTTGCTCGTTTACCCCTTTCATTACAACTGTATTCGTTTTCACGTGCAATCCGGACTCCAGCATCAAATGGATATTTCGCCAGACTTTATGCCAATGGTCACGTTTGGTTAGCGCGAAAAACGATTCAGGATTCAGGGTGTCCAGACTTACATTTAAGGATCGGATGCCGACTTTCAGAAAAAGGTCCAGATATTGATCTGCCAGGACCCCATTGGTGGTCATGGTTAGTTCAACCGGATAGGTAGAAAGTCGTTCAATAATCTCTCCGGCATCTTTCCGGGCCAGGGGTTCTCCTCCGGTGAGGCGGATCTTGCGCACTCCATTGTTCACGAAGATTCGGCCAAGCTGGTCGATCTCATCCACAGTCATCAGCTGACTGGAGGGCATGCACTTGATCTTCTCGTCCGGCATACAATATACGCAACGCAGGTTGCAGGTATCTGTAAGTGATATCCGCAGGTAATCGTGTACTCTTTCAAAGCGATCTGTTAGCATAGAATCCAACCAAATGGGCGACAAAGTTCCGAAATTCTACGCTGCCAGCGGAAGGAAGTATTAAAAGACCCGCTGCTATTTTTTTCCTTTAATATTACTGGTAGTACCGCCGCCATTACCACCAATAATGTAATTCATAAAAATACGGTCGTTTCGGAAAGTCAGTTCGTATGCCCGGTAACCCGGGGGCTCGAGAAAGCCGGAATAATGCCCGGATTCATCCACTGGTATGGTAGTTAACAACCATCAAGTTTTCAGTTGGAGTTAAAACGCCCGGATGGCCCAAACGGGTATAATTATTTGAGCAAAAGAATCATGCTGGTAAAACAATAATTGAATCAATCGTGTCCAAAAAAGTACGTCCAAAAAATAAAAAAAGGTCTTCATTATAGTGGTTACTAAACATTGTAATGAAGACCCCAACGGCGGAAGGATGCGACGGCATGCTACTACATACTGTCCCTCCTATTCAATGGTCAGACAAACAAATGCCTGTCCGCCAAAATGCTGAGCTTCTATCATAATGGCGTGAAACTGAAGCATTTTTCCTTTTTGGGTTGAAAACAAACGACACGGTAGTACCCTACCTTTGCAACCAAATAAAATCAAGTTACTTATGTCAAAACAAGTGTACGAACAAAACCTCAAGACCTGGATTGAGGATGAAAAGGCGGCCCTTGAACTCATTGCCATTGTTGGCAAATTGTGGTTCGACAGATCTATCGAGTTGGTCATTTTCAGGAATCAAATGGTGGATAGAAGTGCCTCTGAATTGCTTCAATTGCATCATTATGCCCGTGAAGTGGTGCAGCACCCACTCACAGTTCATGATACCCTCGGATTAGCAAAAGCCATTTTACGCAGCAAGATTGCACCTTCCCGGCTCGATATTGGCAAGATTGGGGTGGATTGGATCGATGAAAAAGCCGCCTATCCAAATGAGCTGGCTTTTATCAACAAAAAACTGAGTGACTACATTGGCAAAGATAAAATCAACTTAAAGCCAAAAGATGTAATCTTGTATGGCTTCGGACGAATTGGACGGATCGCTGCCCGGGAGCTCATCTCTCAGGCTGGTAAGGGCCAACAACTTCGCCTTCGCGCTATTGTTACCCGGGATAAAAAGCCAGAAGACATCATCAAACGGGCCGATTTGTTGCGTTCAGATTCTGTACACGGCCATTTTCCGGGCACCGTGATCCCTGATGTGGAACAACAGTGTATCTATGTGAATGGGCACAAGGTGCACATGATCACCGCCTCCAACCCGGAAGAAATTAATTATACGAAGTTTGGTATTAGCAACGCGTTATTGATCGATAATACCGGCGTATGGCGTGACCGGAAAAATCTGGAGCGCCATTTGAAATCGAAAGGCGTCTCCAAAGTGTTGTTGACAGCACCCGGCAAAGGCGACATCCCCAACATCGTATATGGGGTGAATAACCTCGGCTATGACGTAGAAAGTGAAAATATCTGGTCGGCGGCAAGTTGCACCACGAACGCCATCGTGCCAGTATTAGCTGTTATAAACGAAAAACTTGGAATTGAAAAGGGCCATATCGAAACGGTACACTCCTATACCAATGACCAAAATCTACTGGACAATTACCATGATAAGTATCGCCGCGGCCGTTCAGCAGCCTTAAACCTGGTAATCACAGAAACCGGAGCAGAAAGTGCCATCTCGAAGGTTATGCCAGAACTGTCTGGCAAATTTACGGGGAATGCCATTCGGGTACCTACGCCAAATGTATCACTGGCTGTATTGAACCTCCAGATCAGTCAGGCCACCAATAAAGATGCCGTGAACGAAATTATGCGTCAGGCCGCCCTGAATGGACATCTGGTTGAGCAAATTCAATATTCCTTTTCGAATGAATTGGTCTCCAGCGACCTGGTTGGCAGCCCAACACCTTCCATTTTTGATTCCCCCGCAACCATCGTCTCAAAAGACGGAAAAACCATCGTGTTGTATGTCTGGTACGACAACGAGTATGGCTACACCCGGCAAGTGATCCGCCTGGCCAAGCAATTGGCAGGGGTATTGCGGCTGAGTTATTATTGAGCTGTAATCTTTGGATTGTTAGATCATAGATGATTCAAAATAAGGAGTCACCCAAATTTTTGGGCTATTGCAACCCAAAAATTTGGGTGACTCCTTTTCTGTTTTCCAGCGGGTAATCCTATCCCATCTTCATAACATCCTCCCGAAGCACCCGCTCCAACATATCCAGCAAAAAATCAGCATCCTTTTTGTCAAAGACAATCGGTGGTTTGATCTTTAGCACATTGTGAAATGGGCCATCGGTGCTCATTAAGATCCCTAGTTCACGCATCCGGTTGGCCAGGTAAGTAGCCTCAGCTTCGGCAGGGCTAAGCGTCTCCGGATCTTTCACCAACTCAAAGCCAAGGAACAGACCCGGTCCTCTCACATCACCAATGATGGGAAAATAGCTGGCCAACTGTTCCAGCCCCCTACGCAGGTGATGCCCCGTTTCAAGTGCATTTTGCTGCAAGCCTTCGTCCTGTATCACCCGAAGTACCTCCAGTCCGATCGCGCAGGACACTGGGTTTCCACCAAAAGTGTTGAAGTATTCCATGCCATTGGCAAAAGCGCCAGCAATGGCTTGAGTAGTCACCACAACACCCAGCGGATGGCCGTTGCCAATGGGTTTGCCCACGGTCACAATATCGGGTACCACGCCGTGTTCCTCAAAGGCCCAAAAATGATTACCGTGTCGCCCGCAGCCTGTCTGTACCTCATCGGCAATGAACAGCCCACCTGCAGCGCGCAATTGGCGCACGCCCTCAGATAAGTATCCAGGCGGCAGCGTCACTTGTCCGCCGCAGCTGATGACCGATTCGCAGATGAACGCGGCCACACCTCTTCCGGCTGCTTTGACCTTTTGGGCGGCTTCGCCGATGTAACTGGCGTATTTCAAACCCGTTTCGAGGGTATTGCCCCGGTAAATGCCCCGGTAGGCGTCTGGTAGTGGCGTGACATGTGTATACGGTGGAGCGCCTTTGCCTCCGGGACCTTCAAATTTGTACGAACTGATGTCAATACAACCCTGCGTATTGCCGTGATAGCCGACTTCGACCACCAGCATATCTTTTTGCTGGGTAAAATTTTGGGCTAGCCGCATCGCCAATTCGTTGGCTTCGCTGCCACTGTTGACGAAAAACACAACGTCTAAACCGGGCGGAAAAGTTGCGAGCAAGGCCTCCGAAAACCGGACGATATTTTCGTGCAGGTAACGGGTGTTGGTGTTCAATACCCCCATTTGACGTTGCCCTGCCCGCACCACCCGGGGATGCTCGTGTCCGACTTGGGCCACGTTGTTCACGGTATCCAGATAGCGCCGCCCGGTGTCATCGAAAAGGTATTGTTGCCAGCCCCGTTGCATGTTGAGCGGGTTTTTATAGGAAACACTCAGGTTTTTGCCCAAATGCTGTTGGCGGAATTCCAGAATTTTCGGGGTGGCCCATCGCTCAGGTGCAAGAGGGGAAGGCTCGCCGGTGAGTAGCAGCCAGGGATCCGGGCAAAGGCTTTTCCAGACCGCCCTTTTGTCGGGAAATGTCACACCAGGGAAGTCGCCTGATTTGCCTAACATATCAAGGATTACCTGAAAGTGCAGGTGCGGCGACCAGTTGCCATTTTCCGGCATAGGTCCGATCTGGCAAAACGCCTCGCCAGCCAGTACGGTTTGTCCCACAGCCAAACCTTCCAGCGAGGGTCGGTTCAGGTGCCCGTAAAGCGTAAAAAATGTCAGTGATTCCGATATCCGATGTTCTAAAATGATGGTTGGGCCATAATCCCGCTCCTGCGCATTGTCCTGAAAACTGTGAACCTTACCGTCAATTGGTGCAAAAACGGGCGTGCCCGGCGGCAGAAAAATATCGAGACCAATATGGACGCTGCGCCATTCGGGACCTTGATTGCCCTGCACGGCATAGGCATCCGTAGTGTAGAAAGGGCGGACTTCATCGTATCGGCCAATTCCGGCTGCGCCTGCATGTGCCTCAGAAATGCGGTGGTGCAGCTTTTCAGCGTCTTCAATGTCGCCGTAATTACCGAGATCCGGACTACCCACGCTAAGGTCGAGCCAGATGGCATCTTTGCCTGTTAAATTCGCCGATACGAGGGGCTGTATGTTTGGACGAGCACCTTTGACCCAGTGTAAAAAATCATCGTGTTTAGGAAAAGGCTCCCATCCGCAGGCCTGACGCAGGGTGGCCAGTGCAAGTGCTGGTGGAATATCGCGGAGCTTTTTCAACAGGTCCCAGGCGGGCCGGTCGCTGACCTGTAGGTATTCATTGCCGGGGTTTTCTTTCAGGTTGAGCGCAGAGCAAGTGATGCTGATGAGCAGCCGTGCCGTGATGAGCGGGAACAATGCTTCGACCTCTACTTCAGTAAGTGGAAATTGCTGGTGGTAGCCCTTTGTGAGCTGAAAAATCGCCGCAAGTGGGTCCTGCTTATGCATCGTGGCATAAGCGCAGGCGATGGCCAGGTCGTTGACGGTATGGGTAAATACGGCATCGCCAAAATCGATCACACCAGGTACGAATGGATATACTGGATCGAGGCTGACCAGTATGTTGTAATCATTGGCATCATTGTAACAGACGCTTTGGCGCATCAGAGGCAGCAAATCGGCGGCACATTGTTCAAACCACTGATAAAAATACTGGAACAACACCTTTTTCTCTGCCCCTTCGATCTGGGACAGTTGTTCGCCCGTCCAGCCAGCCTGTGAGGCATCCCATTTGATAAAACGATGCGCCGCGGGGTGATCAAACCCTTCAAGTGCCCGGCTGAGTTTGCCGCACATTTCGCCCACTTTTTCCAGGAGATCAGGGGTATGAGGATTAACCTCCGCAAAGCAGCGACCTTCCACCCAGCTGAGCAGGCGCATCAGTCGCTGGCTGCCATCTGGCGCCGTGATGACCGTGATCTCCGCGCCTTCTATAGAAGGCACGGCGTGTGGAATCGCCAACCCAAGCGCGGCATTGTCCAGCCGCTGTATCAAAGTATTTTGAAATTCCAGGTACTCCCGGCGAGTGTCCGGGTGAGCAATTTTAAGGTTGAACTTTTCGCCGGAGTGCGTTTCGAGCAAAAAATTCAGATCTATTTCGCCGGAGAGGGGGCTTGCGCATGCGTTCAGGTTGAAATGCTGGAAGGCGAGCGCCTGGATTTGTTCTATGGTTAAGATCATGGAATGGATAAAGCCGCTAAAGTATTGCCTTTTGTTTTAATAATTTGTCACCTCTAACTGATCCTGAGGCGACACCTTTTTTCAGAGCGGCCTAATCTAATTGATATCATGGTGCAATATGACTCCTATCATTTTTTAATAAATTACTGTATTATAACCTTGGGCGGAAGCAAAAGAATAGAGCTTCTAATACTTTGAGGTCTTTGTTGCAAGGCTGGTTGATAGCTGACTTTTAGTGCAGCGCTCGGAAAGTCAAATGGGTTTCTGTCCCGAATTTATTGGCTGGCAATAAGCACCGGGTTTGATTAAGGCCGCGTCCAGCTATGAACACCTGAGTTGGGGAGTCAAATTTTTGCATTATCAAGGCCGGAAGAGGGTGCAATTTACTGCCCTGACCGGTGAAGCAAACTGGCCTGGTTGCCAAATTGAAGGCCCATTCAGATAAACCTATTTGGCCTTAGCAATGTTTTCAAAGCTTTACTAAATGAGGTCGTATCAAAAGGTGTGCTATCCATTTTTGCAGAATAATATTTTTAATTTAGACTTTTGAGCCGCCCTCTTTTAACTCAACTACGAATAGATTATTGATTATACTTTTATAGCCATGCGCCACCACCATTCTGTCCGAATCATCGCCATCGCCCTGTTCGCCATCATCGCTACGAACCGGCTCCTCGGCCAGCACAGCATCGCCCGTGAGTGGAGCGAGGCCGTCATCCAAACCATGCAGGAGGATCTCGCCCGACCTGCTGTTCAGGCTCGTAATCTTTTCCACTTTTCAGTTGCCATGTACGATGCATGGGCAGCCTACGACACGATGGCGCAGACCTATCTACTCGGCCAAACTACTGCATCCGGATTCACCTGCCCCTTCACGGATGTACCAGCCCCCAAAGACTTGGAGGCGGCACGACAGGAGGCCATTAGTTTCGCAGCTTACCGGTTTCTGAGCTCCCGGTATACGCAATCGCCTCAAATTTCCGGCGCTATGGTACGATTCCGTGAGTTGATGACGAAGCATGGCTATGATTTCCTGAATTATTCCTTTGACTATTCCTCCGGATCACCGGCGGCGCTTGGCAATTACATCGCTCAGTGTGTCCTGCAATTGGGACAAAAGGACGGATCCAACGAGGAAAACAACTATTCGAGTCCAAAATACCAGCCCGTTAATGCGCCGATGGAGGTGATCGTGCCAGGACCGGGGATCGTGGCCGATCCCAACCGATGGCAACCAATCAAGCTGAAACGCGCCCTTGATAACGATGGATATCCTATGCTGGAATGTCGGTGTGGAGGCCGGCCGCTGGCCTCGCTCATTGATTCCATTGTCGGCAGCGGCCGTCGTCTTACCGGCACCCAAAGTTACCAGATGCCTCATTGGGGACGAGTGACGCCCTTCGCGCTAAAAAAACAGGATCAAAAGGTATTTGTGCGCGATCGGCAGGATTTTCGCCTGTACCATGATCCCGGCAATGATTTTCTGCCGCACTTGGATACGGCCAAAGGTGGCGGCACCTCAAAAGAATATAGGTGGAATTATGCCCTGGTCGCAGCCTGGTCTGGCATGCTCACGCCCACCGATGGTGTCTTGTGGGACATATCTCCGGGCGGAATGGGCAATGTACAGCAATATCCATCCCGGTTGTCGGAATTGCACGATTTTTACAACCTTGAAACCGGGCGAGACCCAGGCGTCGGATATGCTGTAAACCCGCGCACGGGCAAGCCCTATGTCCCGCAGAGGACGCTTCGCGGTGATTTCACCCGGGTGGCCGTGCAGTATTGGGCCGAAGGGCCAAATCAGGAAACCGCTACAGGAAATTGGCTCAGCCTGCTGAACTACGTCAGTGACCAACCCCTGCTGCTCAAAAAATTTAACGGCAAAGGAGCCCTTATGGGTAATCTGGAATGGGATGTCAAAGCATATTTCGTACTTGGCGGCGCCCTGCATGATGCCGCCATATCAGCCTGGGGCGTCAAAGGCTGGTATGACAGTGCCCGACCAATTACGGCCTTGCGCTACATGGCTTCCCGCGGACAAAGCACCAACCCCCTGGAACCCTCCTACCACCCGGCAGGCATTCCGCTTATTGCCGGCCGGATTGAGCTGGTAAAAAAAGGCGATCCACTGGTTGGCATGAAAAATAAAAACCTCGGTAAAATCAAGTTTTACGCATGGAAAGGCCCTTATGCCGTAGCGGATTCTACCGCAGATACCGCCGGAGCTGACTGGATATTGGCTGAAAACTGGTTTCCATACCAGGCAAAATCATTTGTGACCCCGCCTTATGCCGCTTTCGTTTCCGCACACGCTGTGCTTGCCCATTCTGCTGCGGAGGTGCTCAGCTTGTTTACAGGCGATGCGTATTTCCCCGGCGGATTGGGTACGTATACCGTATACGCCAATAGCCGTTTTCTGCAACACGAAAACGGTCCCAGTGCCGACGTCACCCTGCAATGGGCAACCTACCGTGATGCCGCCGACCAGGCCAGTCTGTCGCGCATCTGGTGCGGCACGGAAGCCCCTTTCGACGATATTCCCGGCCGGATCATCGGCGACGAGGTGGGAAAATCAGCATTTCATTTTGCCAAAACCTATTTTTATAAAGATCTGGACGGCGACGGCTATCTGAGCTTCGAAGATTGCGACGATCATAACTCCGCTATTCACCCCAATGCCATGGAAATCTGCGACGGGCTGGACAACGATTGCAACGGAAAAGTGGATGATACAATGATGCCTTGCGGGAACAAAAAGTAGGCATAGGCAGGTGTCACTTTTTACCAAACTCATGGAGTATTGTCAAAGTGCCAAAAACCAATATTAGAAGCGCAACGAGGCTGCCGGCAATCAAGTAAGCCCTTGGATGCTGGTACCCTTTCATAATGCGGCTTTTGGTGGCAGCAATCAACATAATACCCAAAGAAAAGGCCAGTATAAATCCATTAAAAGCCCCGGCAAAAATTAACACCTTAACCGGCTTGCCAAACAAAGCAAATAACAGGGCTGCGCAAACGATAAACGCGATGATCGCATAGGATTGCTTTTTTGCGAGCCAGGGATGAAAGGATCGGGCAAAAGTGACCGAGGTAAAGGATGCGCCCACCACAGAGGTAACCGAAGCGGCCCAAAGCACCATGCCAAAGATCTTATAACCGATATTTCCGGCGGCCAATTGAAAAACCGAAGCCGCAGGATTTTTTTCATCCAGCAAAGATCCTTTCATAACCACTCCCAGCGCGGCTAAAAACAACAAAATCCGCATCAAGGAGGCAATTCCAATTGCCATAAAGGCGCTTTTGTCCACTTGTTTTTTGTTGTCAACCCCGCTGATGCCTGCATCGATCAGACGATGTGCTCCGGCAAAGGTGATATAACCGCCCACCGTGCCGCCCACAATGGTGACAATGGACATGAAATCGATCTGATCCGGAATAATTGTTTTGTATAAAGCTTCCGCGATCGGCGGCTGGGAAGAAATGGCGACATATAAGACCAGACCGATCATGAGGAATCCAAGTACTTGGGCAAACCGATCCATCGCTTTTCCGGCATCTTTCAACAAAAAAAGCAGAATACTTATCCCCGCGCTGATCAGTGCCCCGGTAGTGATGTCCATGCCGAATAACACATTCAAACCCAGACCACATCCGGCGATATTGCCGATATTAAAGACCAGGCCTCCGCTAATGATCAGCAGGGAGAGAAAACTCCCAAGTCCGGGCAGGAGTAAATTGGCGATATCCTGGGCAGGCAGATTGGTGACCGTGATGATACGCCACACGTTCAATTGCGCAATAAGATCCACTACGATAGAGATCAATATGGCAAAACCGAAACTGGCAAAAAGCCGCGAAGTGAAGACGGCTGTAGAGGTCAAAAAGCCGGGACCTATGGCCGAGGTGGCCATTAAAAACGCGGCGCCGTAAAACACCGGATTTATGCTATAGCCAAAGCAGCCTGGTTTTGAACGAAAAAGTTTTATATTCATTTTAAAATCAAGCATTTGCATCACTCAAATCACTTTAATCAAAGTATAGTTTTCATAGGCCAATAGAAATGTTGTGTGACCTGCAGGTCTGGTAAATACTTTTGGCAAATTCCAGGGCATGCGCTCCATCCCCGTGAATACAAATGGTCTCCGCTTTGACCGGAATGACTTTCCCTTCTGCGGTTACGGTTTGTTGCAGGACCATTTGCAATACCTGTGCGATCACCTCCTGCTCCGTTTGAAGCAGTGCATGCGGGATAGTTCTGGTCGTTAAAGTGCCGTCGGGTTGGTAGCTTCGGTCGGCAAAGACCTCATTACAAGTCTTCAAATGCATGGATTCGGCCATAATGATGAGGGCGCTGCCACTTTGAGCATAGACCACCAAGGTAGGATCCGTTTCAAGGATGGCGGTACAGATGGCCGCGGAGAGTATTTTATCCTTCCAGGCCATGTTGTATAAGGCGCCATGCGGTTTAACATGGTGTAGACGGGCATTCATTTTCAAGGCGATCGTTGACAGTAATTCGATCTGAGTTTTAACCATATCGACAATTTCAGCAATCGTAAAGTGCATATTGGTTCTGCCAAAATTTTTCCGATCCGGAAAAGAAGGATGAGCGCCGATCTTTACCTGATGTTGTAAGGCAAGTTCAATCGTTTGTTGCATCAGCGCTTCATCTCCCGCATGATAGCCGCAGGCAATGTTGGCCGATGAGATCATGGGCATCAGGAACGCATCATTGGACATGCCCTCCCCCATATCGCAATTAAGGTCAATCGAATAATGCATGGATCGCTTTTTGTTGAAGTAAATACAATGCTTCGGCTTCGGCAAAGGAAACAGGCTCGAATGTAATGGTTTCACCCGGAATCAATTGTGCCACTTTGGGCAAATCAATGGCAGCAATTTGCCCGACCCTGGGATAACCGCCAGTGGTCTGGCAATCGCTCATCAAAAGGATCAGTTGTCCATTGGGCGTTAATTGTATGGTTCCCATAGTCACCGCAGTAGAAAGCAATTCACGGGGGTGGTTCAACAACAGGGGTTCTGCCTGCAAATGAAATCCCATTCGGTCGCAACGGTTGCTGAGCGTAAACTCCTGAGTATAGAATTGCTGAGCGCTTTCTGCCGTCAACCAGGGATATTCCGGCCCTGGAAATAACCGGATGATTTTATCGGGGACAATAGCAGGCAAGGGTAATTTACCCTCCGTTTTTTTCCGTAGTGTGGAAATATCTTTATCAAACCGCAATTCCTGGCCCTTTGTCAAAGGCGATCCGATCCCGACCATCGCGCAGGTGCTTTTGCTGTTCAGGAGGCTTTCCGCCACAAAGCCGCCTTGTACCGCAAGGTAGGTTCTAATCCCTTTTTGATTAAATTTTAGGGTCAACACATCATTTTGGGAAACAGGATGCGGCTGGTATAAAGGAATGCTGATATCGTTGAGCAACGCGGCTCCCTCTCCGGTCACTGCGATCAGGGCCTCTTTTTTAAACTGTACGATCAAACCGCCCATGGTGCATTCGATGCTTGCGGCCTGTTTCGTATTGCCTACTAATGCGTTGGCCAGGTGGTGCGCCACCGTATCCATGGCACCGCCCAGCGGTACACCATACGCGCGAAACCAGAACCTGCCCCTGTCTTGTATGGTGGAGAAAACGCCTGCTTTGATTACCACGGCATCGGCTGGATCGACTGTTGGTCCGGCTTCAGGCATTTCCACCCTTGTATTTTCGGTCTGATAAAAGGACTCCTTTGAAATGGCATAAAATTGAACCGTATCGCCTGTTTTAAGGAGGAAAGGGTTTGTTTTCGCCGGATCGAACAGGGAACAGGGCGTGCGACCAATGATCTGCCAGCCCCCCGGCGAATTAAGCGGGTAAATACCGGTTTGATTGCCGGCAATGCCCACCGATCCGGCTTCCACTTTTGCCCGGGGCGTTGGTTTGCGGGCCGTGGCGATGGCGTTGTCCAAGGCTCCCAGGTAGGCAAAACCTGGTAAAAATCCCATCATAAATACCTTATATGCGGTTTTCTGATGCAGTTCGATGACTTTTTCTATAGATATTCCGTGGGTGGCAGCAACAAAATCAAGGTCGTACCCAAATTCAGGATCATAGCAGACAGGGATGAAAAGCAGGTTTTTTTCAGCGGGAGATACACTGGCCGCCTGCTGTATCAATACCTCCAAATAATCCTTTACCCATTGAAATGGCGCGGAGTCCTCCACAGGAATCAACTCCGCTTGATAATAAATGGTCAGCGAAACATAGGTCGGGACGGTTTCCAAAAATCCGCTAAACGGCGCTTGATGAAGCGCATGGTCCAGATTTAAGACCTGTTGATGTGGCGTATCCGCAATTCGGTCGCCCCACTCAACGGTGATCGCTGATTCGGAAAGGGGGTAGAATTTTGGATACATGGCGGATGGGGAATTGGGTTTCATGCCATTTGGTCTAGGTCATTTCGAAGCTCCCCCACCGTGACATTTCGCAGCGATGCCGCCTGTTGGAGGGTGATAATTTCTTCAGCCAAGCCCTTGTACAGCAACTGACTAAAGCGGTGGGCCTTTTCTTTACCAGGAAACTTTCCTGGTTCATCGAGATAGTAATGACGGGCGCGGTAGCCCTGGTTTAGTTTAGCATACACATAGTCATTGATGATGCCCAGGTTTTTAGCACGAGCGAACATGGCGGCAATCGAAATACCCCAGTATTCTTTTAGCAATATAAGTTCAGGCAGGTAAAAGTGGAATCGATGTTCGTTCATCACTTCTCTGGCTTGTTCAGCGGGTAACAGGACCGCCCCGGCGAATGCATGGCACAATTTTTCCATCTCCTTCTCCTCGATATCATTTGGAAAAGAAAGTACGTGGTGGGCCAGCTCGTGCAAAGCGGTAAAACGAATACGGCAGATGTCAAAGGATCGATTAACTACGATGACGCGCACAGCACCCGCAAAGGCTTTCATGCCGTCAAAATCCTTATCAGCCTTAACTTCGACCACCTTGTAACCATTTTCTTCGAGCATGGCCATCACATTGGGAATCGGGTCTTGCCCCAGGCCCCACTCCACGCGGAGCTGCTCGGCTGCCTTTTCGGCATCTTCGACCTTTTGAACGAGATGGGGATAGACAAAAGCGTGCAAAGGCTTTTCTTCACGGGTCATTTTCTCAAGGCTCAGGTAGCGCCCCAGTATTTCAACACATTGCTCTTTGATGGCCTCCTCGGCAGCAGCGGGCAAGCGTTTGCGCTTGCGAAAATCAATTCCCGATAACTCGGCGGTGACTTCTGGCTCGGTAAAGAAAAAATCTACCGGGACGGATAAGGCCCGGGAAAGGGCAATAAGGGTCTGGCTATTGGGGTAGGTGAGGTTTTGCTCGTATTTATGGAGTGCTTGGCGACTGATGATCCCTTCCAGCTGGTCGGCAAGACCCTGGAGGGATAGCCCGGCCATTTTGCGGGCTGCGATGAGACGATTTCCGAATGAGGATGACATGAGTGAGGCGACTTAAGTTGACAAATTAAAGAACAAATTTAGGTTTGTAACTTTAATAAAGCAATAGTCTCGGTAAAATATATTTTTGTCCTCGCTACTTTCGGAACGAATTCCTGTACTCTAATGCAGGTATCCGGTGCGTTTTGCACTCCAAAACATTGTGTTGCAACCAATCGTGCCTTGTCATCCTGAGCGTAGCGAAGGACCCGATGCCGAAGGCATAAAATAAAAAACACGGTGGAAATTGCTTTTACGGGGCTACCGCCCCGGGTCCTTCGCTACGCTCAGGATGACAAGGGACGTTTTGCCGCC